>NZ_JAAFKD010000014.1:128841-184754 GCF_013299165.1 Microcoleus sp. bin38.metabat.b11b12b14.051 | reverse complement strand
TCCTTCTTCCTTCTTCCTTCTTCCTTCTTCCTTCTTCCTTCTTCCTTCTTCCTTCTTCCTTCTTCCTTCTTCCTTCTTCCTTCTTCCTTCTTCCTTCTTCCTTCTTCCTTCTTCCTTCTTCCTTCTTTTAGCACATATCAATCATGTTAAAAAAAATCTGGTTAACTTGTCGGCGCAGTTGTGGCCGGGGGATTTATTTGTTGCTGTCGGTGATTGTGGCTGCGGGTATCTGCGTGATTTCGCCAGAACCTACTCAAGCATTTTCGTTACCGGAATTGATTTTTCGGGGGATTCAAGTTATTCAACTGTCGAATTTGTCCGATCGCCAAGAGGTGACAGTTGGCCGACAAATCAACCAGCAGTTGACACGCCAGGAAGTGAAAATTTACGGCGATCGCGCTGCTACAGTATATATCAACCGCATCGGTCAGCGGCTGGCCGGGGAAAGCGATCGCCCGAATATTCCTTATACTTTTCAGGTGATTGACAACGACGATATTAATGCTTTTGCGACGATGGGCGGTTTTGTTTATGTAAATAAGGGTTTGATGGCGGCGGCGGATAACGAGGCGCAATTAGCAAGCGTCATCGCCCACGAAATCGGACATATTAGCGCCCGCCACTCGATTAAACAAATGCGTCAAATGGCGATCGCCTCTGGTGTAGCTTCAGCGGCTGGGCTCGATGGTTCTCGGGCGGTGCAGATTGGGGTGGAATTGGCTTTGCGCCGCCCCCACAGCCGCCAAGCTGAATATGAGGCCGATCAGTTGGGTTTGCAAACAATGGGGCGATCGGGCTACGCTCAATCTGGGATGGTTGATTTTATGAAAAAGTTGCTGAGTCAGCCTTCAGTGCCGAGCATTTTGAGCACTCACCCAGCTACTAGCGATCGAATTGCTGCGATTTCCCAGGCTGTAGATCCGGATCTAGCAAGCGGCGAAGGTTTGAACGATCGCGATTATCAGCTAGAAATGCGCCGGCTGTTGCGATCGTAACTCCGGCGGTTAGCCGCTATTCTCTTCTCTTTTCTTACTTCGCGCATGAAAGCGTCTTCGCGGTTCATTTAAAAATAAATCAGGTTGATAGGGTGCGTTAGCGGTGGTTGAGTTGCATTCAAGGGCGAACTCAAGCTGACGCATCCCCAACCCGTAAAGCAGTCGATCGATATGAAGCATACCCCGCCTAGGACGCGGCAATGCCGTTTCCTTGCAGTATTTCATCGATTTAAAACTGCTACATAGAAGCTTCCTGTTGAACAACAGAGCCGATCTGAGGTTTCGGAGGAGGAATTTGCGGCTTCACTTGTCTGACAACTTCATCAAACGGCAAAATTCGCACTTGATTGTTAAACACATTTACTTGATAAACTCTGCGATAACTGAGGTCAAATCCAGTCAGCCAGCCGCTTTTTGGATGATAAGCGCCCGTGTCAATATCCAACCACCCTTGGCCCCTGACTAATTCACCAGGCCTCACGCCCTCAAAGGTAAAGGTGATCGTGTGGCCGGTGATAATTAATTTATTGGGAAAATACGGTTTTGGTATTGTGTGAAATTCCTTGCGAATCCAGCACAATTGTTCGATCGACTGTTCGTTAATTGGCATTGTGGGATGGACGCCCGCGTGCACCAGCCAGATATCCCCTAAGTCTAAGTACGTAGGGAGCGATCGCAGCCAATCTAAGTGTTTGTACGGCATCATCCCTGTATCCCTGTAGCTGGCGACAGTCGCATCCCCACCGCTGTACAGCCAAGATTGCCACGCCCGCATATCCACCTGCGGCCCCGACAAAGCTTCTAACATCAGTTGTTCGTGGTTTCCCAGCAAAGTTTGGTAGGGGCTTTGCTGCACAAAATCTAATACCTGGGCGCTTTTGGGCCCGCGATCGATTAAATCTCCCAAAAAATAGACGCGATCGTCCGAGCTCGGGGCTAGTGCCTCTAGCAAAAGCATTAACCCGTCGTAATGTCCGTGTACGTCCCCGATAACAATGCGCCGGTGATCCACTGTATTTATCCGCTTCCCTGGCTCAAAACTTTAATTACTAGCTGAGAGCATATGATTTTCCTGCTATTCTCTCCCTTCTTTTGCAGAGGAGGGGTGTCACCCATTATACTGCTTTAGATAAAGATTCAGTAAAGCTCGCCAATATCTATTTGCCTAGCTACAGATAGCAACACAGGCAAGCTGTTAAGCGAGATTCTGCAACTGCTGTTACTGATGCACCCTAAAGTACGATCGCGCCTTAACTGCTGTCACTGAGTCAAAGCTTTCAAGAATGTCTGGAGCTCTGCCAAAAAACCTTTCTTTTTTAGCGGTTTTGTAGGTGCGGTGGAGTCTGGATCTGCGCTTCCCATAGCTTTAGCTAAAATCCGCTCTAAATCGTCTCCGACGGGTTTTTGGGCAGTTTCCGAAATCAATTCGTATTCGTCGTTTGTTTCCAGCCAGACTTGCCACGGTTGCGGGTAGCAGCGGAATAAAGCAGCACTGTCTAGGGGTCTGATGTAGTAGCAGGATTCGATTTTGCTCAGGAATCGATCGCGCAATTGACGACCTGCATAACCTATACCTATGGTAGCAACATCTTCGAGGCGCGGGTTGAGCAGGATCACAGGGCGGCCTGCCGCAGCTATGTAAAGTTTTTCAACTTGCGCCACTTCTACGGCTGCGGGATTGATCAGCAAAAACAGGTTATCTTCCGGTGCTATTTTATCTTCAACAGGAGTGCGGCTGCTGCCCAAATCAGTCACTTTAAACGGTGTTTCTCCCCAGTCGCGGCGGGCGAGGGCGGCCGCACCGGTATCTGGAAAAAAGACTTTAATTCCCGAAAAGTTTGCCTCTAATTCTGGGATAAACTGTTGGGTAATCGACTGTGCTTGCAGTGCGATTTCGGGAAATACTAATTCGACTTGCAGCAGATTTTTGCCATCCGAGAGGGCGGCGGCGGTTGCAATGCGAGATTGGGCGATCGCATCGTTGATATCCTTGGGCAGTTGTGTCATTATTATGATTATTTTACTCGACTTCTCTCAATCGAATTTTACCGTAATAAGCTCGATCGGCACTGACATTATCTGTTAAGAAATAATCAAATTATGATTTGGGTGATGCTCAGGGTTCGCCCCAAAATCCAATTTAAATGTGCCGCCGCTTAAGTTACAAAAGCTAACACAGACACGGGTGAGCCGGAACCTCCCAAAAGGCGCAATATGCCGATCGCCAAAGTGAAGTCAGCCGCAGGTAACAAATGCAGATTTGCCAGATTTTCCAGCACAATTCGCTGCTGTTGCAATATTAGTTTGTTAACGGCAAAACTTTCATCTTGTCCCGGATCGACTCCGTGGGTGTCGGTTCCAATTCCGCCAATCGAGCGCTCTTCTAGCAAAAATTGAGTTGCTGCTCTGCCAAATCCGGGAAAGTGGCAAATCCCGCGTTCGTCGGGATTGAAGAATGCTTGTGGGTCATCCCATTTTGCTTGCCAGCCAGTATACAATAAAACGAGATTTCCGGGTTCTATAAGTTGGTGCTGCTGTTCCCAATTTAATATATCATCTATAGTTAAACTGTAGTCGGGATTGGCAAGAGATTGCGATCGAATGTCGATCGCAATTGCGGGCGAAACTAGCGACTGTGGCGCACGAGAGTCAACACTCGCCCCTGCGGGATCGAAGCTGTTGGGTGCGTTGATGTGAGTGCCGCTGTGTTCTCCCATTGAGAATTTTCGCAGGAAATAGCCGTTTTTTTCTATTTGAGATACGGTTTCAAATTCTGGGGCTGGATCTCCGGGCCAGATGGGAATGTTTGGATGAATTGCATGGCTTAAGTCTATAATGTCGCGGTAGGCGATCGTTTTTAAATTGTTTGATTTGAAGTTGTTGGTCATCGACACAAAAATTCATGTTATTTTAATGATACGGTGCGTCAGCGATTAGTCGATCGCTCGACTCGAAAATTATTCGAGCTGACGCACCCTACAATAGTCGCGTTGTTTTAATAATGATACGGTGCGTCAGCCATTAGTCTAGCGCTCGACTCGAAAATTATTCGAGCTGAGGCACCCTACAATAGTCGCGTTGTTTTAATAATGATACGGTGCGTCAGCCATTAGTCTAGCGCTCGTATCGAAAATTATTCGAGCTGAGGCACCCTACAATAGTCGCGTTGTTTTAATAATGATACGGTGCGTCAGCCATTAGTCTAGCGCTCGTATCGAAAATTATTCGAGCTGACGCACCCTACAATAGTCGCGTTGTTTTAATAATGATACGGTGCGTCAGCCATTAGTCTAGCGCTCGTATCGAAAATTATTCGAGCTGACGCACCCTACAATAGTCGCGTTGTTTTAATGGTAGGGTGCGTCAGCCATTAGTCTAGCGCTCGTATCGAAAATTATTCGAGCTGACGCACCCTACAATAGTCGCGTTGTTTTAATAATGATACGGTGCGTCAGCCATTAGTCTAGCGCTCGACTCGAAAATTATTCGAGCTGACGCACCCTACAATCTACAATCCGAGCAATCTAAAATCTAAAATCTAAAATCTAAAATCGATTCATTGGTAATCCGATCGAGCGTAGAGAGCATCACGTCCTTTGTTTGCCCGGAAACACTATACACCAAAGCCTCTCGATAAACTCTGCCGGCCGGGTGCAGGGTACCGTTAGCCGCACCGCTGGAAACTACAACAGCAGCGTGCCCGCAGCGCACTGCTAAATCAATAGCTTCGGCTCTGAGGGCTAATTGTTCGGCTTTTGAGCTATGTTGAGATTGTAGGAAGTGCTGTTTTAGCCGATCGAGCTTTTGTTCTAATTTTTGGCAAGCCGCCGCAATCACAGGCGAGTTTTTAGCAGCCACCGTTGCTGCGATTGCATCCAATCCCGCTCGAATACAACCAAAAGTAGCCGGCACAAAGTTTAAGATATTTTTGCTATCATTTTCAGCTATCCATCCAACAGGTTTAATCGAAATTATTTCCGATTCCTGCAACAACCAATTATCGAGAGTTGCTGTCACAGTATTAGTCGAGTTCATTGCGATTAATTGCATAACTTCGCTAACAGCTATTTTGCCGGATAGCAACTCTAAATCAGTTGTGGGATGGGCATCTTGCCCGTCCTCTATTCTAGCCTGAACCACATTCATAACTGATTTATTGTCACCGTATTCTTGTTGAATATTGCTCAAAGGTAACAAACCAAAAACAGCGCGATTGTCGGGAAGTACAGCAGCGACAACAAACTTTTCAAACAAGCCAAAACCTGTGATCCAAGGAACATTACCCGACAGTAAATAGCCATCTTTTGCCGGAGTTGCGGTGACAGCCGGATTGCCCGATCGCCTTAAATGCGAAAACCCAACACCCAAGCGTAACTCTTTTTGGGCGATCGCGCGCAGGTATCTGGTTTTTAGCATTTCATTGTCGCTGCTAGCCAGCATCGCTGTTGCGCTGTGGTGCTGAGTTTGCAGGAAACACAAAGCGCCGGAATATCGCGCCGTCAATTCCTGATATTCGTGATAAAACTGCGGTGGAATGTCGGCGCCGCCCCAGTTTTGGGGAACTCGCAGCGCTAAGAGCGATCGATTTTCCAATCCTGTAAGTGCTATTTTCAGCGCTTCCGAGTCGCTATCAATAATTTCCGCGCGGGGTGCGACGCACTCTTTTAGATAAGTTTCTGTGCTCTCCAAAACATCTTGAAAACTCATTTTTTATGATGATTTTATAGAATACTGGGCGGTTGAAACCGCGTCTATACAAACACTCACGCACCTCCGTGGGTTGAAGACAAGACGATTAAAATTACTTTATTTTATTCAGTCTGCGGAGGCAGACTTCGTTTTTGTAGACGCGGTTTCAACCGCCGTCTTGTCTTTGGGAATGCGGGCAGAAAAACCCGCCCCAAAACCAACTTATTCCCAGACTTTCCAAGGAGCCTTTCCTTCATCCCAAAGTTCGTTTAAATACTTATATTCCCGATAAGTATCCATCGCAAAAAAGAAGCCATCATGACGGTAAGCCATCAACTGTCCGTCTGCTGCCAAACGCTGCATCGGCTCCTGTTCTAAAACACAGTCATCTCCATCCAAATACTCAAATATCTTGCGGTTGAATATGATATATCCAACACTAATCCAGCCGTCTATTTGAGGTTTTTCGGCAAATTCTCGTACTTGACCCTCGTTGTCTACATCCAAAATTCCAAAACGAGAAATCGGGCGAAAAGTAGTAACAGTTGCCAGCTTACCGTGGGACTTGTGAAACTCGATCAATTCCTGAATATTGACATCAGCTACTCCATCGCCGTAAGTGACCATGAAATTATCGTTATCGATATATTTTTCGATGCGTTTTACCCGCCCTCCCGTCAAGCTTTCGGCGCCAGTTTCAGCCAAAGTTACATGAAAATCTTGCTCGCGATGTTCCTGGTGATAGGTAATGCTATTTTTGCGCCCCAGACAGATAGTAAAGTCATTGTTCATGGCTTCATAATTCAGGAAATACTCTTTGATCATGTTGCCGCGATAGCCCAAGCACACAATGAAGTTTGAGAAGCCATAGTGGGCATAGGTTTTCATGATGTGCCAAAGAATCGGACGCCCGCCGACATCAACTAGAGGTTTGGGGCGAAATTCTGTTTCTTCTCTGAGACGAGTACCAAGACCGCCAGCCAGGATAACTACTTGCATTTTTTCAAATTTCTCAAGATTATCAATTAATCTATCATCAATTCTCGGGAATTTGTTCAAAGAATTATTAACTAAATTTAATATTAAGTGAAGCTTTGTAAAGTGTCAAACTCGTAGATTTTTATCAATAAATATGACCTGGCACTGTGCGTCGCATAGGGGAAACCGCGCAATTCTTAAATAACTAATGCTAAAGTAGGAAACAGACAAAAATAGCAGACAACTATACTGAAGACAAGAAATAGCAATGAAAACTCAAGTCGATCGCCTAAAAAAATTTTTAGCCGTCCTGTGCGCGATCGCCTCAATAACAATCTTATTCCACTCCGCAATACCGGGTGTTTACGCTGTTGTTGCGGGCAAATCGTCAAATATACCACAAAGCACAGTAGCTTTTGTGCCTAGGATACCGGGCGGCGGATTGGACGTTCACGAAGCCGCAGGAGGGCACACTTTAGAAAGACACGTTGGTAAAACAGAAGCAGAACTAGCACAGCGACTCGCCAAGGACAAGAGAATTTCTGCCGCATCTTCGTTTACTGACCGTTCCCTGGCTGAAGCGGCGATTTCCGAAGCCATGAGTCAAAAACAAAGTGCGATCGACTCCTGGGTTAAAAGAGGAGGCAATCGTTATACGATCGACTACAACACCAACCGCACAATTGGGATTAGTCTGCGCCGCCGCGAATCCAAAGCAACTTCAGCATCTCGGCTGAAAATTATCCTCCAGCGCAGCCCCAAATTACCTCCCGGATACTTTATTCTCACCGCTTATCCCCAATGATCGATCGATTTCCTCATTTAACCCAATTTTTGGGCTCTTACTTTCACCAAGATTGGCCGCTAGAAGCTGACACTCCCAGCGATGCAGTCAACAACTACCTCAACAGCGAACCACCCGAAAGTATTGAAGCTGCATCGCAAGAACTTCGCAAATTGCTAGAAATGCCGATCGCCCCAGCCGACTTAGAAACATTCGTCCTCGATGAATTAGGCTGTTACTATGACCCAACATCGGACAATCAAACCGTCAGAGAGTGGCTGGAATCAGTACAACAATCTTTGAATAATCCCAGCTAAACTTTCAGGACTTACGCAAAGAAACCGGGTTTCTCTGAAAAATATTGGTTGATCAACTAGAAATCTACGAGAAACCCGGTTTCTGGCCTTGGTGTGCGTAAGTCCTGACTTTGTAGATTTTTACACAATAGAGAAATCTCGCTTTTGAGCGAAACACGATCAGGGGATCGTCGTGGATTAGCGGTTGACTTCTAGCGGTATTGTCCCCCTTTTTTTTAGGGTACTAAGGGAAATCTACGGCTTAATCGTCAGCAAATAACCTTCATGAACTTTGAAATTAGGAATAACATAAGTCAAATTATTTCCCACAACCGAAATACTTTCTTCTTTCACCACAACCAGCTTTTGCACGGGGGCTTCTAGATTGTTGGGAATCTTCTCTAATTTCAGAGTAACTTTTTGACCGCTTGGAATACCTAGGTACTGCAAATTTGCCAGATTCAAAGTAACTGTTGTTGCTGAGGAATAATTGCTATCGAAATAACCCAGCAGCACCTGTGCTTTACCTTCAGGATTTGACTTGCTGGCTAAAGCAACTAGGCGATCGTTATCCGATCGGCTCAGCACCCGCGAATTTACTCCGTCAGCATAAGCCTTGTAAGCCCACCAAGCAGCCCTCGGCTCAAAAGTATTAGGCGCAACCATCCCTGTCAGCGTGTTGTTGAAGCAATTGGTAACTTTTGGAGCTGCTGTTGTATCCCAACAAGCTCTGCAAGCACCATCAGCTTTTGCATACTCCAAGTTAGACAAATAACCTAAAATTTCCCCCGGCTGGTACTGTGCTAATTCCCCAACAATTTCGTTGACATAAATTTTTTGCAGTTTCAGTTCCCGATAAAAAGGACTTTGCTGAAAATTGCGTTTTGCATCGATTACGTGGTCGTCAATAAATAATATTATTGTATCATTGAGTTCGTGCCAAGCTAGGAAATTTACTTCTAGTTTGTTCGCTTTGCAGTAATCCAAAAATTCCGTAAGGTATTCTTTGTTGTAAGTGCTGATACTCGGCCCGCCAATCATGGCTGACGGCCCCAATTCTTCCCGCAAGATTCTGTAAGCTCTTTTGTAGGTTTCAAAGAATTGTTGTCTGCTTCCCTTCCAAAACGGATTTTTTAAATCTGGTTCGTTCCAGATATCCCAAATAATTTTTTTGCCTTTGTTTTGCTGGGCTAATTGTCGGATGAAGGCTTCCCACTCGGGATAATTTTGATAGGGCCAGCCTTTGGGATTGCTGCCGTAGCCCCACAAGTCGCTAACTAATAGTTGAAATTCGGCTCCGCTGGCGATTACTCGATCGTAAACATCGAGTCTTCCCGCGCGCCACAGCTTCGGCTGCAAGGGTTTGATCGAGCTATCCGGGGGCTTTGTGGGGTCGATGCCGTGCAAGATGCCGCTCATGGACGTGACAGCGGTGGCTGGCTGTCGAAAATCGACTATCACGTTCGATCGCAATTGGGCGATCGCCCTTGGCTGCCCAAAATACGCGATTAACAGCACAGTTACCGCAGCCAAGCAAATTGGCAGCAGCTTATGAATAGGTTTGAACTTGAATGTGAATTGCATATTGTATTTCTTGGCTAAGGTTTGTAGTGAGGACTTCAGTCCGCTCCCAAATATTTATTGCAGATTGTATTTCTGGCTAAGGTTCGTAGTGAGGACTTCAGTCCGCTCCCAAATATTTATTGTAGATTGTATTTCTGGGCTAAGGTTCGTAGTGAGGACTTCAGTCCGCTTCCAAATATTAGACAAGATTGCAAAAATAGCTAGGAACAGGCTCTCCGGCCTGTTCCACAATTTTTTTTATGTGAAACAGGCCGGAGAGCCTGTTCCAAAATTTGATTAAAAGGACTTTTGCAATCTTGTCTATTGTAGGAAATCCGGACTAAAGTCCGCAGGATCAAACCGATTTGTAGGAAGCTAAAATCCAATAAATCTAACAAACAGACAAAGCAAATTCCAAACCCTGAATCGAGGCGATTAATTCTTGCCACTCGGCGGAATGAGTGAGCGAGTAAGTATCAAGTTTAACGCCCTTTTCTGATGATAGCATCACAAAATTTGTGACCCAACTCAAAATAGTTTCCGTTGTAAACAGCGGCGTGCATTTCCAAGATAACTGCAACTTATCCACCATCCCAGCCATATCTCCGCGATCGAAAGCTTGCCACGCCTGCCATACTAGATAGTAGTAGTAGAGCATACTGTCAACTTGCTGGAGCAGCTTTTGGGCTTTCGGGGCGATCGCAAATTTATCTCGATTGCTGCTCACAGATAACACTTGTGCGATGACTTCTGCATATTCCCCAAGCATCCGTTCTTCCTTGAACATTTCTGCCGCCCGCTGTTTGCAAGCTTGTCCTGCAAGTCTCCGCAATTCTGGATTTTGCGCCCACAGCTCCACAGTTTCTGCTAACTCCCGTGCTGTTTGTTGGGGGTAAACTTTGGGATCGGCGATTAACTTTCCGGTGTCTCCCAACTCCTCGGGAATGCCGCTGACTGCTGTAGCAATTACGGGCAATTCTTTCGCCATTGCTTCCATGATTGCGAGCGGCATTCCTTCTGCTTCGGAACATAAAATAAAGATGTCGCTGGCGTCCAACCAATCGGCAATATCCCACCGCTGGCCCAAGAATTTAACTTGTTCGGCGACTCCCAATTGACTGACGGTCGATCGCAATTCCGGCTCCATGTTATCGTGAGTAGTGGCACCCGGGCCGGCCCAAACAAAGTATAGCTGCGGCCAAATGGAAGTATTTTTCAGTTGGGCGATCGCCTGCAATTGATACTGATATCCTTTAATTGGAGTCAGTCTCGCCGCCGTGAAACAAACCACAGCATCTTCGGGGATGCCTTGTTCTTGGCGTAGGCGCTGGCGGTTTGACAGATTGGGCGGCTCAAAATAACTGTCTGGCCTGCCGTAATAAATCACCTTTCCCCGTTCCAGAGGTGTTTTAAACAAAGTCTTGAACAAGTTTAAGTTCTCGTGGGAAACAGCGATCGCAGCCTTAGCTAAACCGTACTGGTAGGACACTGCATCGAAGTAGGGAATCTGATCGCCGCGGTTGAAAGTTTGATAAGTGCGATCGATATAACCGAGAGTGATTACATAAGGTATGTTTTGTTTGATCGCAACTTGTTTCGCTGCAAAATTCGCCAGCGGCCAGCCGTCACTAAATATAATTAAATCAGGTTTAGCTTGCGCGTATATTTTTTCAGCATCCGTACAATTGTAAGCAATTCGCAAAAACTCTTTCATTGTATCGAACTCCAGCCAAATATGCTCGATACCTAGCTGCTGCTGTTCGGCAATTAAAGGATTAGAAGTTCTAGTTTGCACGCTAGTAACGCGGTAGCCGTCAGTTGCTAACTTGCACAGCAGCGAGTGGTTGAACTGCGCTAAACCGCCGATTCCGTGGTCTTCTGCGTACAGCAGTACGTGTCCTGCAAGCTTGCGGTAATTTGAACTAGGCGCAGATTTAAATTGATAGATATTGTTGGCAGCCTCTACCACTATGTTTTGCCATTCTGGTAAATTGGTTAAGGCATAAGCATCAAAGTTACTGCCGTATTCTTCCGAAGCCACTCGAAAATTTTCCAACCATTTAAATACTGTTTCCGTGCCAGTAAAAGGAGTATAGTACAGAGATTTTTGCAAGCACTCGACCATCTCGGCTAAATATCCGTCGCGGTACATCCGCCACGCTATCCACACTAAGCATTTGTAGCGTTCTGCCTTTTTTAGTCTGCGAATGCGATCGGGCAAATCTGGTCTAGCGAAAAACTGCTCCATCACAGTTTCCATACTTTTCATCACTTTTTGCCCGCCGGACATCAAATTTCGATCGTGCTGCCGGTAGCAGGTTAATATCTCTTTCAACCAAACACATTTGCACCCTTTCAAACCCAAACGCAAAGCAAAATCTAAATCTTCGGTGGGCGGAAAGCGAGGGTCAAAACCGCCCAGACGTTCCCACCACTCGCGCCGCAGCATCATGGCGCTGGGCCGCACAGTTTTGTAGACAACAAATGTTTCTAAATCTAAGTTGGGTGTGGCTTCCCAAGGCATCGCTGCACAGATATCTCTGCCATGTTCATCAACCATCAACCAGCCGTTTTGCACCATCCCTAAAGAGGGGAATTCTTCAAAACAAGCAATTTGTTTGGCGAGTTTTTCTGGCAGGAAAAAGTCGTCAGCATCGAGAAAAGCTATAAATTCGCCTTTGGCCAGTTCGCACCCGCGATTTCTAGCTATTGCAGCTCCTTTGTTTTCTTGATATACATAGTTAATTACATCGCGGTAAGGCTCTAAAAATTGTCTCGTATTGTCTGTAGAACCGTCGTCTACGACAATAACTTCCCAGTCTTGGTAAGTTTGGTTGACAACGCTATCCACGGCTCTGCTAATGTAGCGATCGCAGTTGTACGCCGGGATAACTACGCTGACTCGCGGTGTTTTTGAGGGAAGTATGTTAGTCATTATTTTTTTCCATTGTGATAAGTTTCGTAAGGATTCAAAGTCGATTGTGATTCCGTAAGTTTCAGCAATAGCAGTCAGACGTTTTAGCCAATCGGTGATTGTTTGTCTAGCAGGATAAGGACTGTAAGAGAAAGATTTCTGGTAAAATTCAACCGCCTCAACTGGATAGTTACTATAGTACAATTGCCACGCCATCCACGTCAATGCTTCGTAAAAAGCTGGCTTTTCTAATTCGCGGATGTGCTGCGGCAAATCTGGTTTTGCGAAAAATTGCTGTTTTAAGGCAATAAAAAGATTTGCTTGTTTCAAGGCTTTTTTTATAGATACATTTTGGTCGTGCTGGCGGTAGGATACTGTGATTTGAGGCAGCCAAGCTGCTTCGCAACCCAACACTGCCAAACGCAGCATTAAATCTGAATCGTCTACTGAATCAAACTCTGAATTAAATCCGCCTGCTATTTCTAGCCACTGGCGCGCAAACATCATGGCGCTGGGAAGTACGGGCATTTGTACTACCCAAGTTTCTAAATCTAATTTCGGGAAATACTCCCAAGGTTTTATATTTGAAATTATCTCGCCTTGCTGGTTGACTATGCGCCAGCCGCTGTTGACAATTCCTAAGGATGGTTGCTGGCGAAATAGGGCTATTTGTGCTGCTAGTTTATCTGGAAAAAAGAAGTCGTCTTGATCTAAAAAAGCTATGAATTCGCCTTTGGCTTCCTGAATTCCTCGGTTGCGCGCGGCCGCGACTCCTCGATTTTCCTGATGTATGTAGCGAATTTTGTCAAGATAAGGCTGCAATACTTGGTGGGTGCTATCTGTCGAACCGTCGTCTACAACGATAATTTCGCAATCTGTAAAGGTTTGCCCTAGAGCGCTTTCTACGGCTTGTACAATGTAGCGAGATCCGTTGTATGCTGGTATAATTACGCTGACTTGTGGTATCTGATTCGCTGCTGACATTATTTACCTCGCTGTTAAGAAGAAGGAAGAAGGAAGAAGGAAGAAGGAAGAAGGAAGAGGGAAGAGGGAAGAAGGAAGAGGGAAGAGGGAAGAAGGAAGAGGGAAGAAGGAAGAGGGAAGAGGGAAGAAGGAAGAAGGCATGACAGAGTTCGCGATCGGGTAAAAATAAGGAAGAAGATATACACAGCAAGCTCGATCGCGAGCTGCATTTTGCGTTTTTTTACGTGGATTTATTTAACTGATTGCTATCTTAGTTTATTCTAAATTGGTTGGTGCTGAAATTCTGTTAAATTAACTTAAAGTTCGATCGCACAAATCTAGTGCAGGCGATCGGGTATTCACAGCTACGGAGATGTCTGTGTGCGAGGCCAGGAGCGGACAAGTTTTGTTCTCAAGTTATACTGAAAATTATTACTAAACAGGAACGCGAAAAGTGAGCTCAGAAACAGCAGCCGTTGATTTACAGAAACAAGCAGAAATTTATTTGGCAACAGGAAAATTGGATGAGGCGATCGCCCTAGGTACCGATTTTTTGGCATCCCACCCGGATTCGGCCGAGACGTGCAAAACTTTGGGAAAGGCGCTGCAAGCTCAGGGTAAGCTAGAAGACGCGCGCTACTGGTATAAAGTTGCGATCGCCCAGAAACCAGATTTTGCTGAAGCTTATGCTAACCTCGGCACGCTCTGCGCTAGTTTGCAACAATGGCAAGAGGCGATCGCCTGTTACCAAAAAGCTATCTCCCTACAACCAGACTTTGCAGGATTTTACCGCAATTTGAGCCGGATATTTACCGAAGTCGGTCAAGCCGAGGAAGCCACAGATTGCTGGTATCAAGCACTGATGGTGGAACCGAGCGAAATAGCGGAAGAATATCTCGATCTTGGCAATAAGTTGCTGGCACAAAACAAGCCAGAAAAAGCGATGGTTTGTTACCACCGCACGATTTATTTAAACTCCAGCTTTTGCGAGGCTTATTGCCAATTAGCGGCCGCAGCTAGCGAGTTAAAACAGTGGGATGAAGCTATTGTCAACTACCGCAAAGCTATTAAACTCCAGCCGGATATCTCCGAGTTCTATTACAAATTAGGCAATGTTTTGCAAGCGCAGGAACTCTGGCGCGAAGCCGAGGCAGCTTACCGCGAAAGTATTGAATTAAATCCGAATTCTTTTTGGTCTTATTCAAATTTAGGCGCAGTTTTGCTGAAGTTAGAGCAATGGCACGAAGCTCTGATCGTCTACCGCACTGCTGTTGAAATTAACCCGGAATTTTCTTGGTCTTACTACAGCATCGGCGAAGCTTGCAGTCAACTAAAACAATGGGGAGAAGCTGCGGCAGCCTACCAGCAGGCTGTTGACTTAGATCCCAATTGTTCTGGCTCTTTTCATAAGTTGGGAGATGCACTTTTTCAACTACAAAAATTCCCGGAAGCTGCCACAGCCTACCAGCGAGCGATCGAACTCAATCCTGATTTTTTTTGGTCTCACTATAATTTAGCTTTAACTCAAGTTAAAATTGAGGATTGGTTGGCAGCAACCTTCGCCTACCAGCGGGCGATCGAACTCAATCCTGATTTTTCTTGGACTTACCACAACTTAGGAGAAGCACTGTTAAAAACCCAGCAGTGGAAAGCCGCAGCTACCGCTTATCAGCGTGCTATTGAACTCAACCCCAATCTTTCTTGGTCTTATTACAATTTAGGCGATGCTTTGACTCAGATACACGACTGGAACGAGGCTGTTTCTGCTTACCTTTGCGCGCTGCAAATTCAGCCGGATCTCCCCAATATCTACACCAAGTTAGGCGATGCTCTGATCAAAAGAGTTCCAGCAGGTTTAAACGCTGCCACCAGCTACTATCACCACGCATTGCAGCCGCTGCAAGCCCCTGAATTTTACTGCGAAATTGGTCAAAAATTTGCCGAGAGCGATCGGCTCGATGCAGCCAGTGTTTTGTACTTGATGGCTTTAGAAATTCGCCCCGAAGATGCAGCAATATCCGGGAAATTGGCGGATATTTTGGAGAAAAAGCACTCATCGGGCGATCTCCGTATATTATTAGAGCTGGAGGCTGAGGATATTCGCGATCGCTACCTGGCTCGAGTCGTCAAAAATCGCACTTTTGCAGAAGTCGGTGGATTGTGGGGAACAGTCAACGAAAAAGTATCCGTGGCCAACAAATACGGTGCCGTTTCTCTAACAATGATTGATGTTACACCCGCAGCAGCAGAATTTTGGCAAGATTTTCGCGCACGTATGGCAAGTTTAAATATTGCTAATTATAATTGTATCAGTCGCGATCTAACTGAGATTCAGCTTTCCGAAATTGGCGAGCCTTACGGTGTCGTCCACTGTGCAGGAGTTTTGTACCATCATCCCCACCCTTTGCAAATCTTAACTAGCTTGCGTCAAATCACTGGGGAGTATTTAATCTTAACTTCAGCTATTACCCAAGAACTTATAGAAAACGAGCGGGGACGTTATCAAATTCCAGCTTCTGGGGTAATATTCATTCCCGCTTTGGGCGAAGCAGAACGAGCTATCTTAACAGCTTACTGGCAGCAATACACCCACGGCACACCAATTTTTGGACTGCTTCAGAAAGCAGTTTTTGACATCAATGACTTTGGGCCGTGGTGGTGGCTGCCTACAGCTTCTGCTTTAGAATCTATGTGCAAAGTAGCTGGATTTAAGGTTTTAGATAAAGGATTGACTTGGCACAATAATGCTCTGACTCTCCTATTGCAGGTTTGAATACTTGCCAACAAAAAACAACAGCACTTCCCAAAAACTAACGGCGGGCGAACAGGTTTATGAGCTAAACAATATTTTTTTTTCGCCCAAATTACAGTATTTTTTTGTGTTAGCCCACAATAAAATATAGCAACCTCAAAAAATACTGCATAAGTTATTAATTACTGAAACTGCCTAAGAATTCATTCTTCCATCGATTACATCTACTTGCATCATTGGCAATCCTTACTCTAACTAATTTTGAAATCGGCAAATAATCAATGAAGACTCAACCAGAAGAGACACCCTTAGGAAACATTTTAGTAGTAGATGATACTCCAGAAAACCTGCGTCTGTTGTCTACGATGTTGACTCATCGGGGGTATGCACCCCGCTGCGTTATTAACGGTCAAATGGCTCTGAGAGCTTGCAATTCTAATCCGCCTGATTTGATTTTGCTCGATATCATGATGCCGGAAATGAACGGCTACGAAGTCTGCCAACACCTGAAATCGGAACCTAAAACTCGCGAAATTCCGGTAATTTTTATCAGCGCTAAAGATGAATTATTCGATAAAGTAAACGCCTTTGCTGTGGGAGCAGTTGACTACATCAGCAAGCCATTTCAGTTTGAAGAAGTTCTCGCCCGCATCGAAAGTCACCTCACCCTGCGGAAGTTACAAAAGCAGCTAAAAGAACAAAATGTGCTGCTTCAAGAAGAAATTACCAGCCGCTTGGCTGTTGAAAAAACTCTTCATGAAAAAAACCAAATTCTGGAACTAGAAATCAGCAACCGCCTCGCCGTTGAAAAAGCCCTCCAAGAACAAAATTTGCTCCTCCAACAAGAGATATCGCACCGCCAGCGCGCCGAATCTGCTCTCTTAAAATCTAACCAAGAATTGGCGCGTTCTAATGCGGAGCTAGAACAATTTGCTTATGTGGCTTCTCACGACTTGCAAGCGCCTTTAGCAACCATTGCTAGCTACGCTCAACTTTTAGAAAAACGCTACAAAGACCAACTGGACAGCCAAGCTATTAAGTTTATTAGCAATATCGTTCTCGGCTGCACCAGAATGCAAACTTTAATTGACGATTTGCTCGAATATTCGCGACTTGGCCGCAGCCGGCAACCTTTTCAACTGACAAATTGCAATCATGTAGTGCAGCAAGCAATCGCTAACCTGCAAGGGGCAATCGGCGGCACTCAAGCAGTTATTATTTACAGCGAACTGCCAGCGGTAATGGGAGATGTTTCTCAGCTCGTGCAGCTCTTTCAAAATTTACTCGGTAATGCAATTAAATATCGCCAAGATGCACCGCCGGAAGTGCATATTATAGCTTGCAAACAGGAAGAAAATTGGTTATTTTCTGTCTCTGACAATGGCATTGGCATTGCTCCGCAGCATCAAGAACGCATCTTTCAAATTTTCCAGCGCTTGCACACTCAAAGAGAATATTCTGGGACAGGCATTGGTTTAGCAATTTGTCAAAAGATTGTGGAACGTCACGGTGGAAGTATTTGGGTAGAATCGGAATCGGGTCGAGGTTCAACTTTTTATTTTACTCTCCCTTAATTGATACATTATGCAGGCACTTATCTAGAAAGCTGAAGGCAGCGTAAGCTGAATTAAATTATATATATAAAGCTATAATCTGGAAATTAGAAGGTAGAAGTTAATCCGATTTTATATTGGCGATTTTTAATTAAACAATTAAAGAGTTGGACATTACCCGCCCAAAAACTGATGCTTGCTTTCCAACAGCAAGCGCAACCAGTCCGATTTTGATAATCCTGTTCAAACCCCGACATATATCTGTGCAGTAAATCTCTGATCGTTCAATTTTTGAATCTAAAATCGACTGAGTTATGGCGCTTGGGGTTGAGAGCTTGCGTGCTGTTGCATTCTTTTTTTGAAATTGTAGAAATTACCAGTTAGAATAAAAAAAACATCGCGTTGACAGCGGAGTTGGTTTGTGATATAGTCATAAGTCTTAAACAAAGCTTTTGTAGCAAGCGCTCGCACCGCAATCTCACCGCCGACGTATGTGGCCGACGTAGGTGTATGTGCAATTTAATAACTGCCTCGGAAATCTCAGGTAAAATCCAAGTTAGTTTGATAAAAAATTGATTAATAACTATTATGAAAGCAGTTTTTAACTTAGCTGTGCCTCCTACCTGCTTTAAAGTTCTGTTAGTAGAAGACAACTCTCAAGAAGCTGAGCTGATTGAAGATTTGCTCTCAGGAATTAGCGGCCAACAACGTATATTGGTGACGAAGGCAGAGCGGCTTAGCGAAGCGCAGCAGCGATTGAATCTAGAAACTTTTGACATAATTTTATTAGACCTTTCACTGCCAGATAGTCTGGGAATCGAGACGGTGGCTCGGGTACAAGAGTACGCGCTCAATGTGCCGATCGTAGTTTTGACCGCCCAAAACGACCAAGAGCTTGCCCTGCGGTTGATTTCGGTGGGCGTACAGGATTATTTAGTTAAAAGAAAAATCGACGGCGAACTGTTAGTTCGATCGCTCCGTTACGCCATAGAACGGCAGAACAGTCAAGATGCTTTGCGTAAAAGCGAAGAAAAATATCGCTCGGTGGTGGAAAATTCCCTGATCGGAATTGCCATCGTCGCTCCAATTATTGACCCCGGTATTCCGGAAAACTGCAATTGGATAGAAGTTAACGATGCGCTGTGCGATTTGCTAGGTTACGATCGCAACGAACTCGTACAAAAGCATTGGCTGGAGTTGACTCATCCAGAGGATTTTGATGCCAATTTTGAACAAATTTCTGAAATTTTAGCAGGTAAGACCGACGGTTACATCTGTGATAAAAGGTGGGTCAAAAAAGACGGTGAAATAGTTTACACGCGAGTTTCGCTGCGCTGCATCCGCGGTATGGACGGGTCGATCGACCGGATGATTGAAGTAGTGTTAGATGTGAGCGATCGCTACCGCTACGAAGCGCAGCTCAAAGCCTCAGAAGAATTTTTAAACCACACCATAAATTCTACTCCAGACCCGATTTTTGTTAAAGACGAGCAGCACCGCTGGATCGTATTAAATGACGCTTTTTGTGAGTTTATCGGTCACTCGCGAGCCGAACTAATCGGCAAATCTGATTATGACTTTTTTCCGAAATCAGAAGCGGCTGTTTTTTGGCTCAAAGATGAAGAAGTATTGAGAAATGGTATCAGCTTAGAAACCGAAGAAAATTTCACAAACAAGGCGGGGAAAGAACACATTATTTCTACCAAAAAAAGCGGATTTCCAAGAGCAGATGGCAGTAAAGTAATAGTAGGCACAATTAGAGATATTACCGAATACAGGCGGCAGCAAAGAGCCTTGGAACAAAGCGAAGCTCGCTTTCAAAAATTGGTAGCTAACTTGCCGGGAATAATTTATCAATTTCAAATGTCAGCAACTGGACAAATGTCTTTCCCCTACGTCTCTTCAGGCAGCCGCCAACTCTACGAATTAGAGCCGGAAGCAATAGAGCAAAATGCGGAACTACTTTTCGGCGGAATTCACCCAGACGATCGCTTAGATTTAGAAGCCTCGATCGCAATTTCCGCCACTACTCTGGAACCTTGGCAGCAGCAGTGGCGCCAGATTTTGCGATCGGGAAAAGTTAAGTGGTTGCAAGGATCGTCGAGACCGGAAAGGCTCAATGATTCGAGTAAATCAGGGAGCGCAGGCGATATTATCTGGGACGGTTTAGTGATGGATATCACTGAGT
Organism: Microcoleus sp. bin38.metabat.b11b12b14.051; assembly: GCF_013299165.1. Taxonomy (NCBI): domain Bacteria; kingdom Bacillati; phylum Cyanobacteriota; class Cyanophyceae; order Oscillatoriales; family Microcoleaceae; genus Microcoleus; species Microcoleus sp. bin38.metabat.b11b12b14.051. The sequence continues at coordinate 165,079 of NZ_JAAFKD010000014.1, read as the reverse complement.
TGAAGCAGGCACAAACAGAGCGCGATCGCTTTTTTACGATTTCCTTAGACTTGCTTTGTATTGTCGGTTTCGACGGCTATTTTAAACGTTTAAACCAGGCTTGGTCAAATACCCTAGGTTACAGCAGCGCCGAACTGCTCGCCAAACCAATAATCGAATTTATTCATCCCGACGACCGACCAGCCACCGCAGCCGAACTCGAAAAACTAATCGCCGGTACGTCCAGTATCTGCTTTGAAAACCGCTATATTTGCAAAGATGGTTCTTACAAATGGTTGCTGTGGACGGCATCGCCCTTTAGCGAAGAAGGTTTAATTTATGCGGTTGGTCACGATATTACTTCTCGCAAACAAGCAGAGTCGGAACTTCAGCGACAAGCAGTCGCTATGGCTGCTGCTTATGACGGCATCGCTATTTTTAACGATGCTCAAGAATGTATTTATTCAAACGAGGCTTATCAAAAAATGTACGGCTTGGCTAGTGCTAGCGAACTGCATGGCAATCAATGGCACATGCTCTACCGCGATGCAGAAAATCAATATATTGAACGAGAAGTAATGCCGCTAGTCCAGGAAAAAGGGTACTGCAATATAGAAGTGACTGGCCTGCGCCGCGACGGTACTGTGTTCCCTCAAGAATTATCGCTGACAATGCTTGCCGGCGGTGAGATTATTTCGATCGTCCGCGATATCACCAAAAGAAAACAAGCGGAATCGGCACTGCAATTGAGCCAGCGACGGTATCAAACTTTGGCAGAAGCATCGCCGGTTTGCATATTTCACAGCGATGCGTTTGGTAATTGTCTTTATGTCAATCAGCGGTGGAGCGAAATCACCGGATTAAATTCAGATTTGGCAGTCGAAACAGGCTGGATGAATGCCATACATCCCGATGATGCGGAGCGGGTAAAAAATGAATGGTATCGAGCAATTATTGACCGAATTCCTTTTAAATCAGAATACCGCTTTCTGCGTCCAGACGATCGCGTAATTTGGGTCATCGGTCAGGCGATCGCGGAAATTGGAGATAAGCAGGAAATTAAAGGCTATATCGGCAGTATTACTGATATTAGCGATCGCAAAAAAGCCGAATTAGATTTACTGCGGGTGACTCAAGCCGTAGAAAGCACCAGCGACGCGATCGGCATTGCTGACTTGACAGGGCGATCGATCTACCACAATCAAGCGTTTGTTCAGCGGTACGGCTACACAGCAGAACAACTGAATACAGCAGGCGGAGCAGCGACGATTTACCCGCAAACCCAAGTGCTGTTAGAAATGTTTAAGACGATCCGAAAAGGCAAATCTTGGCAAGGCGAACTCAAAATCAAAACTCTAAGCAACGAACTGGTAACAACTTTATTTCGTGCCGACTGCATTAAAGATGAAACTGGTAATTTAATCGGGCTAGTAGGAGTAATTACCGATATCACAGATCGCAAACAAGCCGAGATGGCGCTGCTGCAACAATTAAGGCGAGAACGCCTGGTAGTTGCCATGCTCGATCGCATTCGCTCCTCCCTCAACTTAGAAGAAGTCCTCACCGCTGCTGTCGAACAAGTGCGGCTATTCTTGCAAACAGACCGCACAGTTATTTACCGCTTTAATCCCGATTGGAGCGGCCTTGTAGTTGTAGAATCAGTCGCAAAAAATCTAACTTCCCTGCAAAATCTTAACAATTTCGATCCCTGTTTTAGAGATGGATTTGTAGAGATTTACCAGCAAGGGTGTATTCGAGCTATAGAAGATATTTACTGTGAAGGGCTGAGCGAATGCCACATTAAATTTCTCGAACAATTACAAGTGAAAGCTAACTTAGTAGTGCCGATTCTCAAAGCACGAGAAAGCATTTCCTATGACCGACCCACCGTAGAAAATCAGCTCTGGGGACTGCTGATCGCCCACGATTGCAGCGGCCCCCGTTCCTGGGATTCCTCAGAAATAGAATCCCTGCGTCAATTGTGCGTCCAATTGGCGATCGCGATCCAGCAATCGACCCTATTTCAACAAGCACAAACCGAAATTGCCGATCGCAAACAAGCAGAAGCCGCCCTACAATTAGCCGCATTAGCAGCAGAAACTGCCAACCGCGCCAAAAGCGAATTTCTCGCCAACATGAGCCACGAACTGCGTACACCTTTAAACGGCGTTTTAGGTTACGCTCAAATCATTAAAATCGACAAACACTTAAACTCTGAACACCAAGAAAGTCTCAGCAACATTCAACAGTGTGGCGAACACCTGCTGATGTTAATTGACGATGTTTTAGACCTTTCCAAAATCGAAGCCAGGAAAATGGAACTCTACCCGGAAGAGTTAAATTTTCAAAATTTCACGAAAAACATTGCCAACCTCTTTCAGATGCGGGCAGATCAAAAAGGAATTTATTTCAAGTACGAAGAAGTATCTCCCCTGCCTAGCTGCGTCAGTTTAGATCAAAAAAGATTGCGCCAAATTTTGATAAATTTACTCAGCAATGCCGTTAAATTTACTAACAGCGGCGGAGTTACTTTCAAAGTCGGCTACGTCGGCACAGAAGCCTGGAGTCGAAGCCGAGGAGAACATTATGAATTCTCGCTTTTAAGTGCGGAAATGAAAGAAAATTATCTGCGATTTTCTCATAACAAGCTGACCGAAAAAAATACTTTAAAAATTCGCTTTCAGGTAGAAGATAGTGGCATAGGAATAGATCAAAGCAAGTTAGATGAAATATTTTTACCATTCCATCAAGTAGGAGGCAATACATTTGTTGAAGGTACGGGTTTAGGACTATCAATCAGTCAGAAATTAGCGAAACTGATGGGCAGCGAAATTCGCGTTAGCAGCACTTTTGGTAAAGGCAGCACTTTCTGGGTGGATTTAGAATTGCCCGCAGCGAAACGGTACTTAGAGGTGTCTACTTTGCGGGAAAAACGCTGGATTGTCGGTTTTGTAGGCAACAAGCGGAAAGTGCTAATAGTGGACGACAATCCACTAAATCGCGATTTGTTGTGCAGGCTACTAAAACGTTTGGGCTTTGAAATTTCCGAGGCTCAAAACGGTCAAGAATGCCTCTCCAAAGCAGTAGAGTTTCAACCGGATGTAATTATAATGGACTTGCGGATGCCTGTAATGGATGGCTTAGAAACTGCAAGGAGATTGCGGAAGTTGTCGGCATTAAAAGATGTGGTGTTAATCGCTCTGTCAGCTAGCGTTTTTGAGGCTACGCAGCAAGAGAGCCTCCTTGCAGGATGTAATGATTTTCTTCCCAAGCCGATCGAAGCCAATCACTTTTTGGAACAGTTGCGCGTGCATTTGGGACTAGAATGGATTTATGAGGAATCTTCGGACAGCACACAGCGGACAACTCAAAGTTTGTCACCAGCATCTAATTTTCCTGCTTATTCTTCTCTGTTACCTGCGGCCGCTGAATCGATAGCTAAACTTTTGAAACTCGCAGCTATGGGCGATATTGAAGAAATTTTTGAGGAAAGTACAAAACTGGAGATTTTGGAGCAAAAATTAGTGCCGTTTATCTATCGGCTGCGCCAACTTGCTAAGGGATTTCAGCTCAAACAAATTCGGAATATTTTAAAGCAATATATTGAGGGGAACTAATATCATGTCCGAACAGGGAAATGCTAATAATATTGGTTTGTAGTGAGGACTTTAGTCCTCAGATGGAAGGACTAAAGTCCTCACTACAAACCCGATCGGTTATTTTAACTGCTCAGAATTTGCATCTTTTGAGCGCAGCGTCTAGCGAAGCATCAAAATTATAGCCCCGTTCCACTGTAGGGAAATGGCCGGCTGGAGGTTTGGTAAAGTTTGGTTCTTTTCCCGGTTTGTAATCCATGCGTTTGATTTGCGGGTTATATGTCCATTCGATCGCCCATTCGCCCGATCGACTTTGCCATCCCACCTCATCGTACATTTTGCGGTAATCCCCGAGAGCTCTGAGCACGCCCTGCTGCGCGGTAAAGCCAAATAAGCCGTTGCTGGCGCTACTCCACAGTCGATCGACCGTTTGCAAATCTTTACAAGGCAGCAACTCCATTTCTTCTTTAGGAATCATCCCCACCGCTCGGGCTTTCGGGCCCGCCGCCTCTAACAAGCGCTCGTAAGTTTCTCTATCCGCGGCTCTCCAGTTTTTCTGCGCCAAATTATCCCGGAGTTTCCTATAGTCTACACCGCGATCGCTCTCCAGCGGAACTTGATTTAATTCTTGGGTCGTCTCCCCCGATTGCTGCGGTATTTCTGCACTTCCCCCACTGCTGGAAGAAACCGGCGCTACAGAAGCTGCTGGGTTATTTGACTGCATTCTCATACCCAGCCAAACTACTGCTCCAGCAAGGCTAAATAGCCCCAAAACGATGAATAAAGTTAGGATCAAAGCTGGTCTGTTATTCTTTGCCATAGTTTTCTGTGTTTCGTTCCCATCCCTTATACCCGTTTTTTATAACTGTATGTGCTGTAACAACTCGCCTGATAAAACAATATTTTTCACGGGCAATCTCAATTTAGCACCGTCCAACTGAAAAATGGAGCCGATGTTGTAATTCTTTAACAATCACACCGCTAAGGCTGTTGCTAGCATTTGTGGAAAATGTGACTTCAATCTAACAACCAACCAAATAAATCTCCAACAGTCACCCCCCAATGCAACGGCTGTTAAATGCCAGATATCTTTGGGACAGCAGAGATTTTGAGCAGCGCCTGCTGTGGGTCAATCTCACCAGAAAGAATTGGTTTAAAGCCAGAACCCCTGAAGGCGAGAAATTAAAATCAGACTATTCATTACTCCAATCCTCTTCCTTCTAGGTAGAGGTAGAGGTAGCTGTCAACTGTCAACTGTCAACTGTCAACTGTCAACTGAATGAAGGTGTTTTGTACTATTTAAAACAAGAATTTTATGGTAAACTCAAGTAAAAAGTAGCCTTCGATCCGCAGACTCAAGTCCCAGGGTTTCTGGCTATTTTTTGACAATAGAGTTTTTGAGAGAGTTGGGATTGAAATTACTTTGCCTCAGTAACGGCCACGGAGAAGACGCGATCGCCCTTCGCATCTTGCGGGAACTGCAACAGCACCCGCATCCCCCAGAAATAGCCGTATTTCCGCTAGTGGGCGAAGGGCAAGCTTTCGCTCAACTAGAAAACGCCCGCATCATCGGCCCGGTGCAGCGGATGCCTTCGGGCGGCTTTATTTACATGGACGGAAAGGAATTTTTGCGCGATGTCAAAGGTGGCCTGCTTCAGTTGACCCTAGCTCAGTTTAAAGCCATCCGCGCTTGGGTGCGATCGCCACAACAATCTGAAAATCAAGACGCGGTAATCTTAGCCTGCGGGGATATCGTACCCCTGCTGTTTGCTTGGCTGGGCGGCGCGCCCTATGCCTTTCTGGGTACAGCCAAGTCGGAGTATCACCTCCGCGATGAGGAGGGGCTTCTAGCTCGCAAATCCCGCCCCTGGGCTTGGAAGATTTGGTCGCGATCGGTTTATTTCCCTTGGGAGCGCTGGTTGATGACGAGAAAAGCCTGTAAAGCCGTTTTTGTCCGGGACGCCCTCACCGCCGAGACTCTACAAAAGCTGGGAATTCCCGCCTACAATCTCGGAAATCCCATGATGGACGGACTCGAACCGGAAAACCCCGCCCGTTTTTACGGCCCTGATGCAGAGTTTCGGGAAAGGTCGCGATCGCTCGTTATCACCTTACTGCCGGGTTCGCGAGCGCCGGAAGCCTATGCTAATTGGCTGCTAATAGTAGAGGCTGTCGCCGGAATCTTGTCGCTGTTTGCCGATCGCAAACTGTTATTTTTCGGAGCGATTTCCCCTCAGTTAAACTTAGAAGCTTTGCGACCTAGTTTAGAATTTTTCGGCTGGCGTCAAGACGGCGAAACTAGAACGCAGCGGCGAGAAGGAAGTATTTTGCGACCTGCTGTTTCTAGCGCTCAAGAAATTCAAAAAGCATCTCCTAATTTATTATTGCCCTTGACTTTTGTGCAGAGAAAAGCCACAATGATTTTAACTCAGCAAAGTTTTAACGATTGTTTGTCCGAAGCCGATTTAGCGATCGCCACGGCCGGAACCGCTACAGAACAATTTGTTGGTTTAGGAAAACCCGCGATCGCCATTCCCGGAAACGGCCCGCAATTTACTCCCACTTTTGCCCAAGCTCAAAGTCGTCTCTTAGGCCCGTCATTAATTTTAGTCAAACATCCCGCCGAAGTTGCCGGCACTATCCAGTCTTTGCTCCGCGATCCCGACAGGTTGCAGCTAATCGCTGAAAATGGCTGGCGCCGCATGGGAGCAAGCGGTGCATCAGCCCGAATAGCCGAGTGTTTAATTCAACTGTTCGGCGAATCCAACGATTCTTAATTGTCTCCAATACATTCAGGACGCAACAATATTATGTTGCTACCCAATTATTTTTAATTCTGTTTTCTTTAAAAAAAATCTGGTTAGCTAATTACTAACTTTCGTTGTTCGATCTTTCGGAATGCGTATCCTTTGATTGGGAATGCGGACTAAAGTCCTCACTACAAACCTATTTTCTTGGGTTTGTAGTGAGGACTTTAGTCCTTTGATTGGGAATGCGGACTAAAGTCCTCACTACAAACCTATTTTCTTGGGTTTGTAGTGAGGACTTTAGTCCTTTGATTGGGAATGCGGACTAAAGTCCTCACTATAAACCTATTTTCTTGGGTTTGTAGTGAGGACTTCAGTCCTTTGATTGGAGATGCGGACTAAAGTCCTCACTACAAACCTATTTTCTTGGGTTTGTAGTGAGGACTTCAGTCCTTTGATTGGAGATGCGGACTAAAGTCCTCACTACAAACCTATTTTCTTGGGTTTATAGTGAGGACTTCAGTCCTTTGATTGGAGATGCGGACTAAAGTCCTCACTACAAACCTATTTTCTTGGGTTTGTAGTGAGGACTTCAGTCCTTTGATTGGGGATGCGGACTAAAGTCCTCACTACAAACCTATTTTCTTGGGTTTGTAGTGAGGACTTCAGTCCTTTGATTGGAGATGCGGACTAAAGTCCTCACTACAAACCTATTTTCTTGGGTTTGTAGTGAGGACTTCAGTCCTTTGATTGGGGATGCGGACTAAAGTCCTCACTACAAACCTATGTTATCTTTGTTGTTAGATTAGGCTACTATCAAAGTTAACCTTACTAATACTGCACTTGCAGACAATTTCAATTCGCCTTTTTTTCCGAATATTTAACCCAGAAATTAGCCTAAGAAATTTTAAAATCTGATTTCACCAAAACACCCGGTTCTCGCTGCATCGGGAGCACATCTAAACTATCCAATTGCGCGCAATATTTTAAATCTTCAATCACGCCCAAACCGAGGAGGCGCTGGCCGTGACTCGCTTTTTCCAACAATTCATGCAGCCGATCTTGCCAGTGCAAATAAAGAGCGATCGCCCCAAACACTTCATCGTTACCAGCAAAATCGATCGCCGGAATACCGCTTTCTGCTAACAGACTTTGGGCGATCGCACCAGCACACACCGTATCCTCCAACGAATAACTTCCTTCCCAACCAGAACCCACAATCCAAATACTTTCCGGCTTTTTGCTTAACAAAAACTGCACCACAGACTTGCGGTTGTTCAAAGCCGCCGTCAACACCGTTGCAGCATCTTGCACTCTCTGCAAAGCCCGAGTACCGTTAGTTGTGCTAATAAAAATTCGCTTCCCAGTCACCTTTTCTGGCGCGCAGTCCAGCGGCGAATTCCCCATGTCAAAACCGTCAACTTTCGCGCCGCCCCGCTCTCCGGCGCGAATCCGTTTGTCAGCAGGCCATTTTTCGCTCAGGGCCATCAGCTTATCTAAGTCGCTGAAAACTTGCACGGCTTCCGCACCATTATTCAGGGCCGTCGCCATTGTCGTAGTCGCCCGCAGCACATCAACTGCGATCGCGCAAGCCGGCATCTTGTCTGCTGGCGTAAGTTCCGGGGTATGGTAAATAAAAAGCTTCACTTTTGGGGCTACCTGCAATAAATCCTCATACGCAATAATAATAGAAAGTGACGCTCTCACCGCTAATATGTCAAAACAGCTCAATTCAAATCCCGCCCGCGCAGCTCTTAGCGCACCACTTGGACTCCTCGCAGGTTTCACCTATCCTTTGCGAGCTTTCACGCTGATTTGGCAAACTCCCAAGCTGTGGACTTATGTATTAATTCCCGTCGTCCTAAATTTTCTAATTGGTATCGGTCTTTATTTAAGCTTGCTATTTCCTAGTTTGGCAGGCATAGACGTTTTAGTTGCAGATTTGTCCGTCCGATTTAATTCTTTAATTGCCAGCTTACCAGATTGGCTGAGCTTTCTCGGCGGCTTGACACTCGCTTTCGGTTGGCTGCTGCGCGTACTTTTAGTCTCAGGACTTTTGCTAGTAATCGGGTTTTTGTTAGTTCAGTTTGGCGTAATTCTAGGTTCGCCTTGGTACGGCAAACTTTCCGAACAACTGGAACTACTGCGGAACGGTCAATTGCCCGCAGAAGCACCAATGAATTTGGCAAGTATTTTGGGGGATATTCAAAGGGCGATCGCCTTTGAATTCCAAAAATTACGTATTTTGTTGAGTTTCGGTATACCGTTGTTGCTGCTAAATTTTGTTCCAGGATTTGGCTCTATTCTTAGCAGTTTGGGAGGCGTAGCTTTGGGTGCGACTATTGTCTGTTTAGATTTTTTAGATGCACCTTTGGAGCGGCGGAGGCGGCCTTTTCAGGAGAAGCTGGAGATAATTCGAGCGACTTTGCCGGCTAGCGGGACTTTTGGTTTGGTTTGTTTGGGTTTGGTGAGCATTCCCCTGCTGAATCTGTTGGCGATTCCACTGTGCGTCACGGCGGGAACTTTGTTTTTTTGCGATCGCATTTGGCCCGCCCGCTTTGCACCACAAGAAACAAACAGCGCTCCAGAAACTAAGATTACAACTTAAAAACTACGGAGATGCTTCTACTTTCTGCTGAATGCCTTCTACTTTCCGCTGACTCTGGGAGTTCAAGCTCAGAAACGGGCTTAAAAATATCCAACTAACGAAAAAGAAAGAAGCTGTAAATAGCTGGACAATATCGATCGCCGACAAATATCCGTCAGACAATAGTGCAATGCTTCTATCTGTCAGCCCGAAGATCCAAGACAGAATCCCAAACAACCAAATGCCTTTTTGAAACATTGGCAAAAATGCTGAGACTTCGGAGTTTTGCTGCTTGTTCATTGATTTAGCCCTTGTTTGCGAAGAATCTAATTAGCCGGGGCACCCCAAGGGCTTAAGGATTTTTGGTCTCTCCTCGGATTCCCTTTGTTACCTCTATGTTAAGAAATGTTTCCCGATATTGCAACTGGCCCCTGGAGATATTCGCGCATCTATCTCAAGAGGTAGTAAAACGGTGAAAAACAAGTAAACTTTGCTACACTTTGCCAAAAAAAAGCTGCATGGGCACCCAGCCACCCAGCCTCCAGCAAAAGCTTGTCATTTGTATTGAAGTATGCCATGCTACATAAAAGTTCGATCGTTCCCAGTTCAGTCCTCAAAGCCACAAAACCCCCACCACAAACAATTTGAAGATCCGTACCAACCAAACTTCAGATAAGTTCAGCATCAATAACATCAAACAATGGCACGCTTAAATCAGATTATCGCGATCGAGAAAGGCATCAAAAGCCGATCGATCCAAGAACTAACAGAAGCCCAAAAAGCTCTCCAGAAGCCCGCCGTGCTTTCGGGAATCTCCCGCACGTACCGCCCCAAAGACGAAGAAGGCGAACAACTCCCGCCCGAATCCAAAAAAGTCGAAATCAAAGCCGAAGATATCATCCGCAAAACCACAGAAGTTTTGACCAAACTCTTCGACGCCACCGCCACCAAAGACTGGACAAATTGCCGCGCCCGCGCCGACGTAACCGTAGACGGAAACGTGCTGTTGAGCCAAGTTCCCGTCAGCTATTTGCTATTCCTTGAAAAGCAATTAGCAGACTTACAAGCATTCATCAAAAAACTTCCAGTTTTAGATGCCTCCGAAACTTGGACTTTCGATGCTTCAGCCGACTGTTGGGCGACAGAACCGGTGCAAACTCTCAAGACTTTTAAAACTCCGCGCAATCACGTTAAAGCTGAAGCTACCGAACATCATCCGGCTCAAGTCGATGTTTATTACGAAGATATTACGATCGGCTACTGGCGGACTGTCAAGTTTTCTGGATCTCTGCCAGCGCGACGGATTAACGAGTTGCTGCAAAGGGTGGAAACCTTGCAGCAAGCTGTGATGTTCGCCCGCGAAGAAGCTAACAATTCTGATGTTGAGGAACAGAAAGTAGGAGAGCGAATTTTTCAATTTATTTTCCGCTAATTGCTTGCTTTTTTGATGGTTATGGTTTAAGATATAAACAGAGTACAAGTTCAATCTAAAACTTCAACTTAAACCGTACAAATGTGACAGTACAGGTTCGACTCCTGTCCCTTCTATCACACATAAGACTTAGGCAGAAACCGGGTTTTTCCCCAAAAATACTGCATCAAAGCCTTTAATATCGGTAAAAAACCAGGTTTCTTTGATATTCATGCGTAAGTTCTGAAACACAGAGGGGTAGCCCAATTGGCAGAGGCAACATTACGTACAAATTCAATAGCAAGTTATCACTCTAAACTCAGCATTCTCCGCCGATCGCTAAAACGAATGTCAGGAAAAATAAGATCGTCGAGGTTGCTGGCTCATATCCAGCCCCCTCAACCAACAATGAGGGGTAGCTCAATGGTAGAGCGCGATGATATTAATCTTAAATCCTTGACTTAAATGTGATAGCGTGCGAAATGGGCGGTAAATAAAAACCCAGTAGTAAGGTCAGAACTACTGGGTTTTATGCTAATTTATCGATCGTATCATGTCCGGTCTAATTACCATAATAAAAACGGTTCGTAGTGTGGACTTTAGTCCGCAAAATCATGCGGTCTAATTACCACACTACGAACCTGCGAAAATCGAAACTGGTATGAGTTACTGCATAAATCCTCAGTGCGAACAACGCGAAAACCCTGCTGCTGCTCAAAATTGTCAGGCTTGCGGCACGGCTTTACTAATTGCCGATCGCTACCGCATCCTTAAACCAGTGCGATCGCCCAATCCCGCACGCCCCACAGACATCTTGGAAGTCGAAGATTTGGGAACCGGGGACAACGAATGGGGAACTGTCAAAGTCTTAAAAGTCTTGAAACACAGCCACAATCCCGATTTACTGCGTTTGTTTCAGCAAGCAGCACGAGTGTTAATTTGGCTGGCGGGACAAGCTAGAGTTCCCCAAGTCGAACCCGACGGTTATTTTCAAATCAAACTCCCGAATAACTCCCAGAAATTGTGTTGTTTGGTAATGGAAAAAATCGACGGCGAAAACTTGACCGAATTTTTAACTAAAAACCAGCACGTTTCTCAAACCCTAGTTATCGATTGGCTGCAACAAATGCTCCATATTTTGCAGCAAATCCACAAATATCATCTCGTACATCGGGATATTAAGCCATCCAACCTGATGCTTACCGCCGATGGTAAATTGCGATTAATTGACTTCGGCTGCGCCACAGAAGCAGGCACGGATACCGCACCCATCGGTACTGCTGGATACTCCGCGCCGGAACAAATCGCAGGGAAACCAGAAGTGCGATCGGACTTTTTCTCCCTGGGGCGTACTTTTGTACATTTATTGACAGGCATACCAGCGATCGACTTTCCCGTAAATCCCACAACTGGTAAGATTAATTGGAGGAACCAAGCTTTAGATGTTGACCAGTCATTCGTAGAGGCGATCGACCAATTAATGGAACCACTACCGGAAAACAGACCAGAAAACACCCAAGTTATCTTAGAAACACTCAAAAATATAGACCTTTTGATTACCTCCACAGAATCGAACTAATAATTTCCAATCCTCTATGCCCAATGCCCTGTTTTGCCAATGCCCTGTTTGGCCAATTCCCCAATTAATAAATCTCTTCCAACCTGCGAAAATCCCGCTCAACTTCCGCCCACAAAGCCCGATTGTGAGGATCGGTTTTTACCGCCTTTTTCAAATAAATTCTCGCTTTGTCAACCTGTTTTTCCCCGATCAAATGCCGTCCCCAGCGCTGATAGGCGATCGCCTGCCATTGTCGCACTTCCCGATCTTCGGGCACGCGCTGGGCTAAACCCTCAATTAGGGCGATCGCCCGGGGAAACCTCTGATATTTCAGCAACTGTTGCAATTCACCATAAGCATCTTTCTTTAACTTTTCTTCCGCCGCCGAGAGATCCGGGCTATCTGTCGTGGGTTCCTGTTTCCGAGTCACCTTAACTGTCGGCGGTTGAGCTTTCACCCCCTCCGCTGGGGGTGTGGGAGTCGGCGGTACAGTGGAACTGACAGCTTTCGAGTCCCCAACATCCGCCGGCGCAATATTAACCAGAAACTTATAAGCCTCAGTAATAGCAATAAACTTATTCTTAGCCTGTTCGTTTCCCGGATTGACATCGGGGTGATACTGTCTGGCTAACTGGCGGTAAGAGGCCTTAACTTGCGATAAGCTCGCACCAGACCTGAGTCCTAACTGTCGATAATAATCTGCAATATCCATCTAGCATGAATGAGCGTTGATAGTACCATTAAATATGGCAGAATCCTTAAATGCAAAGATTCTGCCATAATTTACTGCGAACTAGGTTCTAGCGCGAGGGTTGTCCGCACTACTGAAGCGGAAAAATAACTCACCTAAAGCACAGGGAATTTAAGCCCCCACCTTGAGGTGGATTGTTTTTAGGCTGGGGATTTAAGCCCCGGCCTAAAAACTTTACTGTCAATTGTCAACTGTCAATTGTCAACTGTTAAGGACGATCTTCGACCACTTTGTCGATTAAGCCGTATTCCTTAGCTTCCTCAGCGGACATGAAATAGTCGCGATCCATGTCTTTCTCGATTTTCTCGATCGGCTTGCCGGTATTGCTAGCATAGATACCGTTGAGTTGGTGGCGCAGGCGCAGAATCTCCTTCGCTTCAATCTGAATATCCGTGGCTTGTCCCCGCGTACCCCCAGAAGGCTGGTGAATCATGATCCGCGAGTGAGGCAAAGCTAACCGTTTGCCCTTCGTACCCGCAGCCAGCAGGAAAGAACCCATCGAAGCAGCCAAGCCCACACAAATCGTCACCACGTCCGATTTGATATGCTGCATCGTATCAAAAATAGCCATGCCTGCCGACACCATCCCGCCGGGGGAATTGATGTACAAAATAATATCCTTACCCGAATCTTCCGAATCCAGATACAGCATCACAGCGATGATTTGATTGGCAATTTCATCGTCAATGTCCTTACCCAAGAAAATAATCCGTTCCCGGTAGAGGCGATCGTAGATATTAATCCACTGAGTATCATAACCACCCGGCATTTTGTAGGGAACTTTTGGCACACCTATAGGCATAATTCGGAACTCCGTTTAGTTGTTAATTTGTAATCTGGCATTGGCCAAACAGGGCATTGGGGATCGGGCATTGGGCATCGAAAATTGCTAATTTGGAATCAGTAATTGGGAATTGTTAGTTGTTAAAAGACTATTGCATAACTAATCAGAGTAGAAACTCTTAGCTATTAACCCTTAATTACTACTAATCATCCCAATTCCCAATTCCCAATTCCCAATTCCCAACTCCCAATTCCCAAATTAGATAGCTGCCGCCGCCAGTGCTTTCGGCAATTCTTCCGAACTTTCAAGAACGCGATCGATCAAACCGTATTCTTTAGCTTCATGGGGCGTCATGTACAGTAACCGATCCATATCTTTAGTAATCTTGTCGATCGGTTGGCCAGTACAGCTTGCAAAAATATCGAGCATTGTCGCCTTATTTGCCAGCACTTCCTTAGCCCGAATTTGAATGTCGCTGGCTTGACCCCGCGTGTAAGCCTTGGGTTGGTGCAATACAATCGAAGCGTGGGGCAAACTCGCCCGAAAGCCCTTTGTACCAGCCGCTAACAGCATCGCAGCCATACCCATTGCCGAACCGAGGCAAATAGTCTGCACGGGCGGCTTAATGTACCTGATCGTGTCGCAGATAGCGAAGGCTTCGGTTTCAAAGCCCACGGGTTCCCCGCTGTAACCAGAAGTGCCGGTTGAGTTGATGTAGATTTTGATCGGCTTATCCGGATCTTCGTACTGCAAGAACAACAGTTCAGCAATAATCAGTTCTGTTACCGCAGGCACCAGAGGCATACCCAGATAAACGATCCGCTCCTTCAGCAACAGGGATGGCAAATCGGGAGGTGGCGTCCGAGAGTTGCCTTCCCCGTAGTATTGCGATTGCACAGCTTTAATTGGTGTGTTCATAAAACCTCGCGGTATGTGGGAAACTCAGAGACTTTAGTCCTGAGAGGGAAACTCTAAGGGCGAATTCATTCGCGTTGAATCTTTTGATACCATTACCGCCTTGGGGTTGTTTGATCCGGTGTACTTTTGTGATGCACTTTCAACGGGACAGTTACCATTTCAGATTTCTCAACCCTGTACGCATAATGGTTTGGCTCGCTCTTGGCCTCCCTTTCGGGGTAATGTTAGCTTCGACCTGTTATCAGAGCTTTTTAGACTTGCAACACTGTTTCAGTGACTTTAAAACTGTTTAATTGCAAATGACAGAGCAAGGGACTAGCTTCGCATCCCGGGGTGTCGTGACTCAAATAACGTTTACCCTTCGACTGCGCTCAGGGTGGTCTGGTCAGAATAGCTTGCGAGAGATTTCTCTTACAAGCTCAGTGTCTTTAGACCTGAGTTCCTGACAAACCGAAATGTTGCCTGAACTGATGGAGCTATTCTTATAAGAAATAGTAACGCAATCTTTAGGTATCCCGCATGAAAGTTAATTTGCTCCCGGTGTTAAACGACCCCAACCTTGACGCTACCGCAGCCTCAACCCAGCGCCAGCTAGCGATTTCGGTGTCGGCGACGGCAAGCGCGATCGACTCCAGCGTACCTTTAAACCTGTGCCTGATTCTCGACCACAGCGGCTCGATGGGCGGACGCCCCTTGGAAACCGTCAAACAAGCCGCCGGACGCTTGCTGGACAGGTTGAAGCCTGGGGATCGCTTTTGTGCGGTGGCTTTTGACCATAAAGCCAAAGTTCTCGTCCCCAATCAAGTTGTCGGAGATCCGGCTAGCATTAAACGGCAAATTGAGCAATTGCGTCCCGCTGGCGGCACAGCTATTGATGAGGGGATTAAGTTAGGCATTGAAGAGTTGGGGAAAGGTAAAAAAGAAGCTATTTCTCAGGCGTTTCTGCTCACAGACGGCGAAAACGAACACGGCGACGACAGCCGCTGTTTGAAGTTGGCGAAACTGGCTGCTGAGTACAACATGACGTTAAATTCTCTGGGATTTGGCGATAACTGGAACCAAGATATTTTGGAAAAGATTGCTGATGCTGGCGGCGGTGCTCTGGCTCACATTCAGCGTCCCGAAGATGCGGTTGATGAGTTTGGCAAGCTGTTTACTCGCATCCAAGGTGTAGGTTTGACTAATGCTTATTTGCTATTTTCGCTAATGCCAAAAGTGCGGTTAGCCGAACTTAAACCGATCGCCCAAGTTGCCCCAGACACGATCGAATTACCGGTACAGCAGGAGGGCGATCGCTTTATGGTGCGTCTGGGAGATTTAATGAAGGATGTTGAGCGAGTAGTTTTGGCTAATATTTATATTGGACAGTTGTCAGAAGGTACCCAGGCGATCGGGCAATTGCAAATTCGCTACGATGATCCGACTATCGGTGCAGGTTTACTTTCCGATCCTGTGGCAATTTCTACTAATGTTCTGAAAGTTTATCAGCCGGCACTTAACCCGATGGTGCAGCAACATATTTTAGCTTTGGCTAAGTACCGCCAAACTCAATTAGCAGAAACCAGATTGCAACAGGGCGATCGTGCTGGTGCCGCCACGATGCTGCAAACAGCGGCTAAAACTGCTCTGCAAATGGGCGATAAAAGTGGCGCAACTGTGCTGCAAACCTCTGCGACTCGCTTGCAGTCTGGTGAACAATTGACGGAAGCCGATCGCAAGAAAACTCGCATTGCTTCCAAAACTGTTCTTAAGTAGTGTGATCTGCCGTTAATTGCGATCGGCAAAATTGTTCGTAGTAAGGACTTTCGTCCTGATTGACTAAAATCCCGATCGGAGGACTGAAGTCCTTACTACAAACCAGTTTATAATGTTTGTACCACCTATCAAGAGTGCTTGTATGAGCCAGACAATATCTGTTGACACTCCCCGGCGTAAACGCGCGGGGATTATTGATTCTATGAATCAACTTGCCGATGCAGAATTACTTCAACATCAGTAGCGGTCAATTCTCCACAAGCGTTCGGGGTATTGCTACCCCAAGTTCCGGTATGCCCTACCGTACTCAATCCCCGACTTAGGATATTTCTAGCTGCGTTCCAATCTCTATCCATCACACATCCACAACTACAGACGTGGGTTCTTGTTGATAGACTTTTTTTCACAATTGTTCCGCAGCTAGAGCATTCCTGGCTTGTTCCGTTGGGCGAAACGGCAATCGTAATTCTTCCGAATACTTTGCCGAAATACTCCATCCAAACTCGAAACATATACCAAGAAGCATCGTTAATGGATTTAGCTAAACAGTGATTCTTCACCATGTTCTTAATCCTCAAATCTTCGTAAGCTACACAGTCGTTAGACTGGATTACGCATCTTGCTAATTTCACAGCAAAATCCTGGTTGAGTCGAGGGGGACTATTACGTCCCGCCCCTCTCAGTTAGATCTGGACCTGCCCGTTTCCGTGCATCCAGCTCCCGATATTCTAGGCTATTGCCTTGCTTTTGTTTTCCATGTGGATGTAGTCATGGCAGCTCTCATGGATAGCAATTAGATTGTTATGCCTCCAGTTTGAGTGGTTTCCATCTACATGATGTAGGTGGATTCGTTCTTCGCCAATGAATTTAAGCCCGCATTTTATACATTTATGGTTTTGCCTTTTGAGGGCTTTAGAGGTGTACCCATCATAGAGCTTGCTATTTCGTTCGCTCCAATATGGTATATCCCCGTCGTAGGGCGATTTATTCCCTTTGACGTTGATATGTCTATTTTCGGAGAAGGATACGGCTGGAAACGCTTTGTCTAGCAATGTTTTACTAGAGTATCGATTCTGTTTGGTTTCCTTGTTGAATACCTTATATGTTCTGTCTTCTAGGAAGTATAGAGAGTGTCTCGAACCATCCATTCTACAGAACTTGTGGTAGTTTCTCCATCCTCTAACTATGGGTGCTAATTTCTCAGCTTTGACCCTAGAACCATAATTACTGTTGTTAACGATGTTTTTAATCTTCTTGTAGAATGTTTTGAAATTATCCACAGAGGGAATACTTCTAAACTTACCATTTTTCTGGACTCTCAAGTGCCAGCCGAGGAAGTCAAATCCATCTTTCGTAGCGGTTACCTTCGTTTTACGTTCGCTAGTCTTCATACCTCTTTCCGCTAAGAAGACGTTGATTCTTTCAAGTATCTTGGATTCATCTTCTTCAGGTTTTAAAATAATCACCATATCATCCGCATAGCGAACGCTTTGGTGTATATCTTCTATTCCATTTAGAGCGATGTTTGCCAGCAGTGGACTAACCACTCCCCCTTGGGGTGTTCCTTGGTCAGGGAATCCTACATTTGTTCCAGCTTTCAGGCATCTAAAGATGCCCAGCTTTAGCCCTGATGGGGCAATTAGGTTATTCATGATTGTGGAATGGTTAATTCTGTCGAAGCATTTTTCAATATCGAGTTCGATTACTCGTTTATTAATTCCGTCGTTACGGCTGTTGAGTCTTAGGAAGAGGATTTTCTGTGCATCATGTGCTGAGCGTCCAGTTCTAAACCCGTAGCTATTGGCGTGGAATGTTGCTTCGTGGGCTGGTTCCAAGGCGTATTTTGCTAGGCATTGCCATGCTCTATCTGCCATTGTAGGCACTTTTAACATCCGTATACTTCCGTCCTTTTTTGGGATGGGAATCTCTCTGAGTTTTTGGTGCTTCCATATGTTGACGTACTTCCTGAGTTCATCACTCAAGATTATTCGTTCCTCGAAAGTGAGGGACGCTTTTCCGTCAATTCCAGCCGTTTTTTTGCCTGCGTTAAGTTGAGTTACTTGACGAACTGCTAGTAATCTGGCGGATTGAGATTTGAGAATCAGCTTCTGCAATCCTCTGGCTTTTCGCTTGTTTCCAACGGTAATAGCTTTGTACAATCGACGTTGTAATCGGAATAGTATCTTTGAGAATTTCTTCCACTTGATACACTTCCATAGTTCACTAGCATTGCTGCTGTGTCTAACCATGATTTACTCCATGTTATGTACTCTGAACACCTTGAAGCAATTACGCTTCATCCTACCCGCTGTTAAAGGATTCCGTATCTTGTCTTACCTACTTATAAGGGCGACCCCTTTAAAGACCTTAACTGCGTTTTTCTTCGTTCCCTCGGTTAGATTGATAGTCCCCTTAGATGTAGCCAATTCACCCACTGGAACCCCTGGACTCTTGCCGCTACTAACGCAATGTGCGGCGGGGTTTTAACTCCAGTAAAGTCAGGGTTTGTTTGTTGTGCCCTGCTTGCAGATAGGATGCTTTTCTAGGCTCTGTTTCATCATAGGAACGCCCTATTAACGCCAGTGTTAGCTCACAACAGCTATCTGATTGCGTCCTGTTCCCAGCTTCACCCTCTAGAAATCGAGTCTAGTCAGTGTGGGCAGGTAAGGAGTCATTCATGAGTCTTGAGGGAAGGGTTTACACCTTCATCCAACCGAGAGTTTAGCCAGTCTTGGGAGACTTTTGGCTAGTTAGGATATTTACGGACTGGATACTGAGATTCTCCTAACAACGAATCGCACTGCGTTGCCTACTTATTTTGAGGTGGCGTTTCCCTAAAATTACTCTAGCTTTACCTCTATTTTTGGAGCCTTTGACGCGCTTGGAAACACACCTTTGAGACTTCTTTAGTCTGCATTCTCCCTTGCGGAGAAATCGTGGGTTCTCTACTGCAACACCGTTGGAGTCGGTGTAGAATTCTTTCAACCCTACGTCTAATCCAATGGAATTTCCAGTTATTTCTATATTCTCAGAGCGGTCAACCTGAATGCAGAATTGGACGTAATACCCATCTGCACGTTTTACCAATCTGACTCGTTTGATTTGAGTGATTTGGTAGAAGTGCAAGTCGCGCGTCCCTTTTAACTTCAGTCTCCCGATTAAGAGTTTGTCGGTAAATGTGATGGATTTCCGGTCTTTTGCCAGTTTCCAGCCGCTGGTTTTATATTCAACTGAGCGGTTATCTTTCTGGAATTGTGGAAATCCCTTTTTACCAGGAACCTTCTTTTTACAATTATCGTAGAATCGGGCAATCGCTGACCAGGCTCTTTCGGCACTTGACTGTCGAGCCATACTATTGAGTTCATCGCAAAACGGGAATTCTTTTGCTAGAACAGCGCTATACTTGTTTAAGTCGAATTTTGTGACTTTTTCGTTGTCTATCCAAAAGCGCAATGCTTTATTGCGGATGAACTGCACTGTTCTAATTGCTTCGCTAACAGCGTTAAATTGCTGTTGCTTCCCGTATGCTTTATACTCAAAAACTAGCATGACTTCGACCTCATCACGATATTCTTAGTTTAATCTGTGCTGAGTAAAATTGCCTTTTCTGTCGCAAATCTTTACACTAAGCCGTCTTGAAAGACGGGGTTTTAAACCCATTTTCTTTGATAAAGTACGCTGGACTACCGCCGATTTAGAACTATTGCCTGATAACGGCGATCGTTACGAACTTATTCATGGAGAGTTATTTGTCAGATGGGCCGCACACTGGAATCATCAACAAGTTTGTGGTAACATCTACATAGAATTAAATAATTGGTCACAAAAAACAGGATTAGGAGAATCAGTAATTAGTCCAGGGGTTATTCTTACAGATGTTGATTGTGTCATTCATGATGTGGTTTGGATTAGCAATGAACGCTTGGCTATCTTGCTAGACGAAGCCGGGCATTTAACCGCTGCACCTGAGTTAGTTGTTGAAGTATTATCTGCTGGTACAGACAATGAAAGACGGGATAGAGATTTGAAACTCAGACTTTATTCAGTGCGGGGCGTACAGGAATACTGGATTGTGAATTGGCGGTTGCAGCAAATTGAGGTTTATCGCAGGGAACAAGCAAGTTTAAGGCTAGTTGCTACACTGTTGAGGAATGATGAATTGACATCGCCTTTGTTACCTGGTTTTAGTTGCTCTGTAGCTCGAATTTTTGCTTAGATTTATGAAATACTATTACAGGGCGATCGCCCTTTGCGGATTTATTAGCCTCTTGAGCAGCATATCTCCTGCCATTTCTATTCAACCCTCACCAATACTCATCGTTCAAAATGCGGCTGAAGACTTATTTAACAGCGGTTTAGCCAAGTCAGAGGCTGGAGACATCCCAGGGGCGATCGCAGATTACACCGCAGCCATTGCCATCAACCCCAACTACGCCAAAGCCTACAACAAACGTGGCATCATTCACGGCCGCTATCTCAAAGACTATCCAGCAGCCCAAGCCGACTTCGATCGCGCGATCGAAATTAACCCGAAGTATGCCGATGCTTACTACAACCGCGCCAAAGTCCGCTATTTATTAAAAGACAAACCGGGCGCAATTAACGACTACCAAAAAGCTGCCGAATTTTATCAAAAAGACGGCAAAACTGAAGATTATCAAGATGCAATGAAACACCTAAAAAGGCTGGAACAATAAAATGTTTTGACACAACATGGTATAATAAACACTAAAAAAAAATCAGCGTTCATCAGCGTTCATCAGCGGTTGAACACTCCAAATTCACCCAGTCAAAAAATGCCTGCAACCTCAACCGTCACCGTCACCGTACCCGCCACAACCGCCAACCTCGGCCCCGGATTCGACTGCATCGGCGCCGCTTTAAGCCTCTACAATCACTTCCAATTCTCCCTCCTCGAAGCGCCAGCAACCGAGAAATTGCAAATTACTGTTACGGGCGCGGAAGCAGCCAAAGTCAAGACAGACGATAGCAATCTCGCTTATCAAGCATTTGTCAAATTATACGAATACCTCCGCCAACCACCGCCGCCAGTCGCAATACACATAGATATGCAAGTACCGCTGGCGAGGGGTTTGGGAAGTTCCGCTACTGCTATTGTCGGCGGATTGGTGGCGGCTAATTGTTTAGCGGGTAAGCCTTTGAGTCAGGTGGATGTGATGCAGTTGGCGATCGAACTTGAAGGACATCCCGACAACGTTGTCCCCGCTTTATTGGGGGGTTGTCGCCTCGCTGCGTCAAGTTTGAAAAATCAACCCCAAAGGCGCACAGAAGGTTCAGATGACGATCTAGAGGGCTTTGGGTGGGAGATTTGCGATATTCCCTGGCATTCTAGTATTGTGCCGGTGGTAGCTATTCCCGATTTTGAACTTTCTACCGCCGAAGCGCGCAAGGTTTTGCCGACAGATTACAGTAAGGCTGACGCGATTTTCAATGCCGCCCATGTTGGTTTGCTGGTGCGGGCTTTGGAAACTGGCAATGAAAACTGGCTGCGCGCCGCCCTGCAAGATAAAATTCACCAGCCTTACCGCCAATCTTTGATTCAGGGATATGAAGCTGTGCAACAAGCTGCCGTCGCTGCTGGCGCTTACGGTACGGTAATTAGCGGTGCGGGGCCGACGATTTTGGCTCTAACGGATGTTACTAATGTTGATGCGGTTGTCAGAGAAATGGCGGCTGCTTGGCGGGAATTTGGGGTGAAGGCTGATGTAAGGGCGATCGCCCCCGACACCCAAGGAGCCATAATTTCTGCTTAACTCGTAACGCTCGCCCTCTCTTCCTCTGCGCCCTCTGCGCCCTCTGTGGTTAAAACAAAATTAGTTACTTGGAATACAACTACTTGCTCAAAGCTCGATCGCACTCCTCAATTTTCGATGGGGATCTAAAGTTACCCTAAAGTTCGACCCCCTTTTCCCAAAGCCTTCCTAAGATAGAAGTTAGGGGACGATCGACCTCAAAGCCGATCGAGGGGCGAACGCCAAGCACCTGAAAATCCCCAACTAGCCAGCCGCAAGACAGGGAGAACATCAACATCATGGTAAACGCGCCAACAGGGGAAACCCGTCTGGGCCAGACCGAGCAGGTGCAAGCCTTAGACCGCGATTGCACGACTCTATCCCGTCACGTACTCCAGCAACTCCACAGCTTTTCAGCAGATGCTCAGGATCTCAGCGCTCTGATGAATCGCATCGGGCTGGCTGCTAAGCTGATCGCGCGACGACTCAGCAGAGCCGGGTTAATGGAAGATGCTTTAGGGTTTACTGGGGCTGTGAACGTGCAGGGAGAATCTGTCAAAAAGATGGATATCTATGCTAATGAAGTGTTTATCTCGGTATTCCAACAAAGCGGACTTGTTTGCCGCTTGGCTTCCGAGGAAATGGAAAAACCCTACTACATTCCTGAAAACTGTCCGATCGGACGCTACAGTCTGCTCTACGATCCCATAGATGGTTCTTCCAATCTTGATATCAATCTTGATGTTGGCTCAATATTCAGTATTCGCAAGCAAGAAGGGGATGATGCAGACGGTTCTGCTTCCGACTTGCTGCAACACGGACACAAACAAATTGCCGCGGGCTACGTACTTTACGGCCCCAGTACCATACTGGTTTATTCGATCGGTCAAGGCGTTCATTCCTTTACCCTCGATCCCAGTTTGGGCGAATTTATTCTAGCAACCGAAAATATACAGATTCCCTCGCGCGGCCCGATTTACAGCGTTAATGAAGGCAACTTCTGGCAGTGGGACGAATCTTTGAGAGACTATATTCGCTATGTGCACCGCAGCGAAGGCTACACCGCCCGGTATGGGGGGGCTTTGGTGGGAGATTTCCACCGGATTTTATCCCAGGGAGGCGTGTTTTTGTACCCCGGAACGGTGAAACAACCAGAGGGTAAATTGCGTTTGCTCTACGAATCGGCTCCTTTGGCGTTTTTGATGGAGCAAGCCGGCGGCCGGGCAAGTACGGGTACTCAAGACATCTTAGATGTTGTGCCGACTAAACTGCATGAGCGATCGCCCTTGATTATCGGCAGTAAAGAAAATGTAGCGATGGTTGAATCTTTTATTCAAGATCGATCGCGCAATTCTCGCACACTCCAAGAGTGAAAGAAGTTCGGCAACGGATTGTGTAACGGATGTAACGGATGAATGGATGCAGGAATGTTTTAATTCCTAATTACCGATTGCAAATTACAGATTGCAAATTATCAATTTCTAATTTCTAATTCCCAATTATCAACTATCAAATTGTAGGAGTTACATTCATGACGGAAACCACAACGAATCACCTGTTAGAAATAAAAGAAATTGGCCAAAGTATCTGGATGGACAATTTGACTCGCAATCTAATCGAGTCGGGTGAACTCAAACAGATGATTGAAAGTCGGGGACTGCGCGGGATTACATCTAATCCAGCGATTTTTGAGAAAGCGATCGCGGGTAATGTTATTTACGACGCGGATATCGAAGCGGGCATCCGGGCGGGCAAGTCTGTCATGGAGATTTACGAATCTCTGGTATTTGAGGATATCCGCAACGCTTGCGATATTTTTGCCCCGGTTTATGTAGAGTCGAAGGGTTTGGACGGTTACATCAGCATAGAAGTGCCACCAACGATCGCCAATGATACAGAAAGCACGATTAGCGAAGCCTTCCGCTATTACCCTGCGATCGGCAAACAAAACGTGATGATTAAGATTCCCGGAACCGCTCAAGGTTTGCCCGCAGTTGAGCGAGTCATCAGTGAAGGGATTAACGTTAACGTGACTTTGCTGTTCTCGGTTGACAGCTATGTCGAAACCTTCTGGGCTTACATTCGCGGTTTGGAAGCGCGGGCTGCTAAAGGTTTGGATGTGAGCAACATTGCTTCTGTTGCCAGTTTCTTCTTGAGCCGGATAGACATCAATATCGACGGGAAGATTGATGAGAAACTCAAAGGCGTTACAGATATTTCCACAAAAGCCAAACTGGAAGCAGTGAAGGGAAAAGTGGCGATCGCCAATGCTAAGGTAGCTTACCAGAAGTATAAAGAGATCGTCGCGAGCGATCGCTGGCAAGCTTTAGCCGCCAAAGGAGCGAAAGTCCAGCGCTTGCTGTGGGCTTCCACCAGCACCAAAAACCCCAACTACAGCGATGTGATGTACGTCGATGAACTAATCGGCCCCGACACGGTTAACACTTTGCCACCAAATACCGTGGAAGCTTGTTTCGATCACTGCGATGTCGCGCCCCGGATTGAGAACAATGTTGCAGAAGCTTACAGTCTGATCGAAAGTCTCAAAGATCCCGATATCGACATCAACTTGGACAAAGTGATGGAAGACTTGCTCCTGGACGGGATCGAGAAATTTGTCAGCCCCTTCCAATCCCTGATGGATTCCTTGGAAGAGAAAGTGCAGAAGCTCGCACCCGTGTCGTGAGCAGGTTTGTATCGATAAGGGCAGAAAGTCTCAGGAGTCTGAATACATAATAATTTTGTCTGCTGACTGCTGAGTTTAAATTCTGTCTCGGAATTTTGTGCGCAATTGCGCACAAAATTCCCAAACAAAAAAATCTATTCTATGATCTAGCAGGAATCTCTCCAGATATACAACTCGAATTCTCCATCTCCAACCGCTGAGGCCTGACTATGCAGACTACCAATACTCTAATAGAAAGCCAGTGTGCAATCGACCAACTTGATGTCGCCGAACGGGCGCGGATTCAAGAACTGGAATCCATTGTAGAACATGGACTTCAGACATTTTATGAAGTTGGCAAAGCCCTTAACGAAATTCTGGCACAGAGACTCTACCGGGAAACCCACAAGACCTTTGAGGCTTATTGCTTAGAAAAGTGGAACATAGCAAGGCGGACAGCTTATCAATTTATTGAGGCCGCCCAAGTGATGGAAAATTTGTGCGCAATTGCGCACATTTTGCCTAGAAAAGAAAATCAAGTTCGTCCTTTGACAAAACTCTCCCCAGAATTACAAATCCAAATCTGGCAAGAAGCAGTAGAGTCATCACCCAACGGAATTCCTACTGGTGCTGCGATTAAGCGGTTGGTTGAGGAGCGATTTCCTTCAGACGGAAGCGATCGAACTCCGAAGGATAGTGCTTCAGAATTGGAGAAATTGCGATCGGACAATCAGCGTCTGAGACAGCAAATCCGAGATCAAAACAAAGAAAGGGATCGGCGTGCTGCTGCGGTGGCGCTGGAGTTGGAGCAGTTGAGGGCTGAAAATCGGCAGTTAAAAGCTGAATTGCGGCAACGGGATAAAGATTGGGAAGTCCGACTGGCTGCTGAAAGAGTTAAAATTCGGGCGGAAGTTAGGAAGGAAATGAAAGCGGAGTATGAAGGACAGATTAACTCTCTAACCCAGCAATTAGCAGAAATGACCGCAAATTATCACGCGGTATTGGCAAGACTAACAGCACTAGAAGCAAAAGGAACATAAATGGTAACGATTCTTGAAAATCCACTGCGGGTAGGTTTGCGAAAAGAACGGATGCCGGAACCGCAAATTCTGGTGATATTTGGAGCTTCGGGAGACCTCACCCAGCGCAAACTGGTACCAGCAATTTATCAGATGAGGCGCGATCGACGTTTGCCACCAGAAGTTACAGTGGTAGGTGTGGCCCGCCGTCCTTGGAGTCACGATTACTTCCGAGAACAAATGCGGGAAGGCATCGAAGAATTTGGCGGCGGTATTGGTAATGAGGAATTGTGGCAAGATTTCGCCAAAGGTTTGTACTACTGTCCTGGTGACATTGACAATCCCGAAAGCTATCAAAAACTCAAAGCTTTTTTAGCAGAACTTGACGAAGAAAGGAGAACTCGCGGCAACCACATTTTTTATCTATCGGTTTCCCCGAACTTTTTCCCAGAAGCGATTCGACAACTGGGCGGGGCCGGACTCCTGGCAGATCCAGTCAAACACCGCTTGGTAATTGAAAAACCTTTCGGCCGCGATTTGAGTTCAGCAAAAGCTCTCAACCGTGTGGTGCAGCAGGTTTGCCAAGAACAGCAAGTTTACCGGATCGACCATTATTTAGGTAAAGAAACTGTTCAGAATTTGATGGTGTTCCGGTTTGCTAACGCGATTTTTGAACCGTTGTGGAACCGGCAATTTGTCGATCACGTACAAATTACTGTTGCTGAAACTGTGGGCGTAGAAGACCGGGCTGGTTACTACGAATCCTCTGGGGCATTGCGGGATATGCTGCAAAACCACTTGATGCAGATTTTCTGTCTGACGGCGATGGAACCGCCGAATTCCCTGGATGCTGATAGTATCCGCACGGAAAAGATGAAAGTTCTGCAAGCAACTCGCTTGGCAGATTTGAATAACTTGGAGTTCTCCGCTATTCGCGGTCAATATTCCGCAGGATGGATGAAAGGCAAACCCGTGCCGGGTTATCACGATGAAGCGGGGGTTGCTCCCAATTCGACAACGCCAACTTTTGTGGCGATGAAGTTTCTGATTGACAACTGGCGCTGGCAGGGAGTGCCTTTTTACCTGCGTACCGGTAAACGGTTGCCGAAAAAAGTGAGCGAAATTGCGATTCAGTTTCGGGAAGTGCCGCTGTTAATTTTTCAGTCGGCGGCCCAACAAACTACCCCTAACGTTTTGACGATGCGCGTGCATCCCAATGAGGGGATTTCGCTGAGGTTTGAGGCAAAAATGCCGGGGCCGGATTTGCGGACGCGGACGGTGGATATGGATTTTAGTTACGGTTCTTCGTTTGGGGTGACATCTTCGGATGCTTATGATCGCCTGTTAATTGATTGTATGCTGGGCGACCAAACTTTGTTTACCCGTTCTGATGAAGTGGAAGAAGCTTGGCGGGTGGTAACTCCGGCGCTGATGGCTTGGGAATCATCGAACGAACAGGAACTGGTTCCTAAATACGAAGCTGGTACTTGGGAACCGGCGGAAGCAGAACTGCTGATTAACAGAGACGGCCGCAAGTGGCGCAGACTTTAAGAGTCAGTAGTCAGTGGTCAGTGGTCAGTGGTCAGTGGTCAGTGGTCAGTAGTCAGTAGTCAGTGGTCAGTGGTCAGTAGTCAGTAGTCAGTAGTCAGTGGTCAGTAGCCAGTGGTCAGTAGCCAGTGGTCATTAACTAGGAGTAATTAGCTAGGAGTAATTGGTTATTGATAATGCTCAATTACTAACAAATGACTAAGGACAAATGACTAAGGACAAATGACTAAGGACAAATGACTAAGGACAAATGACTAAGGACAAATGACTAAGGACAAATGACCAATGACTAAGGACAAATGACCAATGACCAATGACTAATGACTAATAATTAATTAGAAAGGAGACAAGATTTATGACGATGACACCGATGAAAGCTCCACCTTTAGTTTCGCTGCAAACTCCTAAAGATGTGTCGCTCGACCAGATAGAGGCAGAACTGAGTCAAATCTGGGAAAGTTACAAAGAATCAGGGTCTAAGGGCGATTTTCCGATCGCAACTAGGGCAACAACTTTTACTTTTGTAGTCTACGAACCGGAAGAAACTCAGCAGTTATTGGCAGATATGGGGTTTTACGACGGGCCGATCGATGGTATTAGCGGGCCGATGACGGCATCTAGTATCAGGGCGGCTCAAAAAGCTTACGGAATGCCGAGAACTGGCAAATCTAGCGCTGAATTGCTGGCGATGTTGCGGGAAGAAGTGGCTCGCAAAAATTCCCAGGGAGAGCTTTTGGGTTCGAGTGGCTTGGGTTCGGGAGGTTCGGGGGTGGCTGATGCGATCGTGGCTGCCAATCCCTGCCGGATTATTGCTCTGTGTCCGACGGCTGGGGAAGATATGGGCGTGCAGGCTCAAGTGGCTGCTTATTGTCCGGTTCACAAACGCAGCAGCGGTAATCTGATCTGCTGCGAGTACATTACGCTCCGGGGTACGGAGGCTGCTTTGGAACGGGTGAGCGCGATTGTGACGGCGCTGACGATTCCGGATTTACCGACGCTGGTGTGGTGGAAAGCGAATCCAGATGCCGATCGAAGTTTGTTCCAGCGGCTGGCGGAAACTAGCAGTTCTGTGATTATCGACTCTAGCAGTTTTACCGAGTCTGAAGCGGAATTGCTGTTGATGCAAAGTCTGATCGAGGAAGGAATTCCGATCGCAGATTTGAATTGGCGCAGGTTGGCGGCGTGGCAGGAATTGGCTGCTGAGGCCTTCGATCCGCCGGAACGTCGGGTAGCAATTCGGGAGATCGATCGAGTGACGATCGATTACGAACACGGCAATTCTACTCAAGCACTGATGTATTTGGGCTGGCTGGCGAGCCGGCTTCAGTGGCGTCCGGTGGCTTTCAAGCAAGAGGAGGGAGATTACCAAATCATGCGAATTAAATTTGCTGGTGCAGATGAACGGGTTGTAGAAGCCGAGTTAGCTGCTATTCCTACTGCGGATACAGGCGATGTCCCCGGCGATTTGATTGCTCTGCGTTTGAATTCTACGAACGAGAAAGCTTACTGCGGTACGGTTCTGTGTTCGGAAACGGGCGGCTGTATGCGGATGGAAATGAAGGGAGGCGCTCAAACCGATCGATTTAACCAGGTGACTCCTCTGTTCGATCAGGTGACGGAACAGTTGCTGGGCCAGCACTTGCAAAGTTGGGGTCGAGATATGCTGTACGAGGAAAGTTTGGCGGTGACGGCTCAAATCCTGAAGTTGGCTAAGCGGTAAAGAGAAGTTCGGCAACGGATTGTGTAGCGGATGTAACGGATGTAACGGATAGAAGAAAGAGGGAAGAAGGAAGGATTAAGTGAGCAGGCAATGTGTGCCCTACTTTTGTTCTTCTCTTTTCTTCCTTCGCGCCCTTCGCGTCTTCGCGGTTCGTTCAATAGGCATTATTTGAGAGGTTCGAGAGCAATACTTATAACTTGATCAACTGTTTATTTTCAGTATTTATTCTAACTAACTAGAACTATGACTTTAGTAATTGCTGGCGAACGTAGCGGTGTGGGAAAGACTACTGTAACGATCGCCCTTTTAGCTTATTTAATCCGTCGGGGCTTGAACGTGCAATCTTTTAAAGTCGGCCCTGACTACATTGACCCGATGTTTCATACTTTTGTGACTGGTCGTCCTTGTCGGAATTTAGACCCGGTTTTAACGTCTGAATCTTATGTGAAAAAGTGTTTTTCCCGTCATATTCAAGATGTTGATTGTGCCTTGGTTGAAGGGGTAATGGGTTTATTTGATGGGGTTTCTCAAAAGAAGGAAGAAGGAAGAAGGAAGAAGGAAGAAGGAAGAGGGAATAAGGAAGAGGGAATAAGGAAGAGGGAAGAAGAACAAAATTATTCTATTTCTTTTGCTTCTACGGCTCATGTTGCTTATTTGTTGAATTTGCCGGTATTATTTGTAATAGATTGCAGCCGGCTTTCTGGTTCTGTGGCTGCGATCGCCCACGGTTTTCGTTCTTTTAACCCAAATCTTAATTTCGCGGGTTTGGTGCTGAATAGGGTGGCGAGCGATCGACATTTGGAGTTGCTTACCGATGCTCTCAAACAGCTCAATTTACCGATTTTGGGAGTTTTGCGTAGGGATGAGGCCGTGAGTATTCCCGATCGACATTTGGGTTTGATTCCGGCCCAGGAGTTGCCGCATCTTCAAGGTGCGATCGATAAGTTAGCTGATTTGGCTGCTGTTAGTTTTGAGTGGGAGCAACTTTTGCCTTTGTTAGCTGTTACTGCCGATGGGGGGGGTGAGGGGTCTGAGCAACTTTTGAGTAGATACAGTCTCCCTCACGAGATTGTATCTGAAAAAGAGGATGTTGTCAACAGTTTGGAAAGAAAGTTTGCGGTGCGGATTGCAGTTGCGCGCGATCGGGCTTTTAATTTTTACTATCAGGACAATCTTGATTTATTGGAAGAGTTGGGTGCCCAGTTGGTATTTTGGAGTCCGTTGGATGACTCGGTGTTTCCTGAGAATGTGCAGGGGTTATATTTTGGCGGTGGTTTTCCCGAAGTGTTTGCTGAGGAATTGAGCAATAATATTTTAATTCGGGATGCAGTCAGATGTGCGATTTTTTCGGGAATGCCGACTTATGCGGAGTGCGGCGGTTTGATGTACTTGTGCGATTCGATTGTAGACTTTGATGGGAATTCTTGGGAAGGGGTGGGAGTGTTGCCGGCTGCTGCTGCGATGGGAAAGCGCTTGACTTTGGGATATCGAGAGGCGGTGGCGGTGGAGGATGGTTTGATGTTAGCTGCGGGGGATGCGGTTTGGGGGCATGAGTTTCATCGATCGCATTTAACTGTGGAACCGACTAATCCAATTTATCACAGTTGGAGGTATGGTTCGAGGGGGGAAGTTGAGGCTGTGGCGGAAGGTTGGGGGGTTTGTCGGGTGCACGCTGCTTATTTGCATTTACACTGGGGTGCTCGCCCTGATATTCCGGCTCGTTTTTTGCAGCAGTGTGCTG
The DNA here is from genome assembly GCF_013299165.1 of Microcoleus sp. bin38.metabat.b11b12b14.051. Taxonomy (NCBI): domain Bacteria; kingdom Bacillati; phylum Cyanobacteriota; class Cyanophyceae; order Oscillatoriales; family Microcoleaceae; genus Microcoleus; species Microcoleus sp. bin38.metabat.b11b12b14.051. Next base: position 134,547 of record NZ_JAAFKD010000014.1, on the reverse strand, counting down.
ATGCGTGATTGTAAGGGTGTTTTGGGCGAGAAAGCGAATTAGATTTTTTTTAACCACAGAGAGCGCAGAGGGCGCAGAGAATAGAGATAGGGGAGTATTTGTATTATGTTTTTGATGAGATGATCGAGGAGATGTTGAGATTTATGAGTACATTCGTTTCAGTTAAGCAATTGCCGACACAATGGATAACATCGGAGAATTTTCGGAGTTATGGTCAAGTTATTTCTGCGAGTTTTGATGGTAAGTCTTTTGATGCTGAGGATGCTAGGTTAAATTTGGAAAATGGTATTCCTAGATTTTACATTATGCGGCTGCGCGCGAAGGGTCGCAAGTTTGGTAAAATAACGCGGCACGTTGAATGTACTCAGTGTTTGGGCTCTCTAGATGGGAAGGATTGGTTGATGGCGGTTGCGCCTCCTGGGGATGGGGATAAACCGAGTTTGGACGATATTGCGGCTTTTCGGATTCCGGGTAGTTGTTTTATTAAGTTAGATGTGGGGACTTGGCACGCTGGGCCTTATTTTGATGCGGATTTTGTGGATTTTTATAGTCTGGAATTGAGCGATACTAATGTGGTTGACCATTTTAGTTTCGATTTTGTGAAGCATTACAATCTGGAGTTTGAGATTGTCTGATTTTGGTGATTTGTAGTTGCGTTTTTTTCTCGGTGATGAGCGTTATAGGTGGGTTTTTTGAGTAAGATTTTTTAACCGCAGAGGGCGCAGAGGGCACAGAGGAAGAGATGGAAGATAAAGAAAGAAAGAGGATGTGTGAACAAAAGTATAGCATGGTTCTGCGGGAATGTCGTTTGTTGGGTGCGGGCGATCGCCAAATGGTAGATATTGCGATCGATGGTGATACAATAGTTGCTGTATCGCCGCGTATCTCGGGACTGGGCGATCGCGAAATCGATATTCAAGGCAATTTAGTTAGTCCTCCTTTTGTGGAGTCGCACATTCATCTCGATTCTGTCTTGACTGCGGGGGAACCGCGATGGAATGAAAGCGGCACTTTGTTTGAGGGAATTCAAATTTGGGGGGAACGCAAGCAAGGTTTAACTGTGGATGATGTCAAGAAACGGGCAGTTGAAACTTTAAGGTTGCAAGCGTCACAAGGGATTTTGTTTGTTAGGAGTCATGCTGATGTTAGCGAACCTACTCTGACTGCTTTGCAAGGACTTTTGGAGGTGCGGGAATCTGTCAAAGATTGGATGACTTTGCAAGTTGTGGCTTTTCCTCAAGACGGGATTTACGGGAGTCCGGGAAATGACAAACTTTTAGAGAAATCTCTCGATATGGGTGCGGATGCTGTGGGTGGAATTCCGCATTACGAGTTGACGCGGGAAGATGGGGTGAAGTCGGTGGAGAGAGTTTTTGAACTTGCGGAAAAATACAATAGATTAATAGATATCCACTCCGATGAAATAGATGACGAACAGTCGAGGTTTTTGGAGGTTGTGGCAGCTTTTGCCATTAGAACAGGTGCGGGTTCGCGGGTGACGGCTAGTCACACGACTGCTTTCGGTTCTTACAATAATGCCTATGCGTTTAAGTTGATGGGAATCTTGCAAAAATCGCAGATAAATTTCATCGCCAATCCTCTGATTAATATCACTTTACAAGGCCGCGCGGATACTTATCCGAAACGTCGTGGAGTGACGCGGGTTAAGGAGTTATGGCAGCATAATCTGAATGTGAGTTTAGGTCATGATTGCGTGCAAGATCCGTGGTACAGTTTGGGTACTGGAAATATGTTGGATGTGGCTCATATGGCGGTTCATGTTTGTCAGATGACGGGGATTTCTGAGATTGAAGCTTGTTTTAATATGGTCACTGTCAACGGTGCTAAAACTCTCAATCTGGGAGATGATAATTATGGGATAGATGCGGGGAAACCTGCAAATTTGATTGTGTTGGATGCTGAGGATTGTTATGATGCAATTAGAAGGCGCGCTGCGGTTCGGTATGTGATTTTGCGGGGAAAATTGCTTGCGGAAACTGCACCTGCTAAAATTAGTTTTTATGGTATTTGACAAACAATATTTGAAGCTGTTAAATTGTGAATCAAGGCGCTATCCCCGATGAGAGTCCGAGAAATTTGCAGGAGCAACTGCTACTGCAAGATGCTAAGGCTGGTAATTGCATAGTAATTCATTGCGGTACAGATAGATTGTTGGGGGATGCACCGAGACTTATTGCTGTTTATGGCGGGAATTCTGAAGATTGGGATAAAATGACAAGTATTGAGGCTTTTGAAATTAATGGAGCTTCCGTACAAGTCCATTGGTTTCGGAACAGTCAGACTCTTCAAGATGTGGAGTTTAAATTCAAGCGACAGTATCCCAAAACAGCCCGTAAAAATCTGTAGGTAATCAAGTTATGAAAATTCGTTGTATTGCTAATACGGGTGAATCTCTCCCTGAAAAATATATAGATCCGCCACGCGGTTATACTAGAAAAGTTGAGTTACCACTAACTATAGGCAAGGAATATGTTGTTTATGCTATCCGAGAATGGAAAGGGACTATTTGGTACTACATCTGCAATGATAATTACAGCTATTATCCTATCCATAATCCGGCACCGATGTTTGAAGTGGTTGACAGTAGAGTTTCTAAGTATTGGCGGTTTGAACTTTCGCCCAATGGCTTGTTAATGATAGCGTTTGAACACTGGTTTGCCGATCCTTATTTTTATGATAAGCTGACAGACCAGGAGGAGGCGGAGGTTGAGATTTTTGAGAAAGTTAAGGAATTGATGGATGCTGAAGATTTTGATTTGCCTCCGCTGGATGTCGCCGTTGAGAAATTGCGGGAAACTGTTAATGTTTGAGTTGAGGACAAACATCGAAGCGGGCTGAGTTCATGAAATCTGCTAAGCCAGCAGATCTAAAAAAGGTAAAGATAGTTGTCTTCCTAGGTGAACACTCCCACGGGAACATTTGTAACTCCTGCTTCTACACGCATGATCTTTAAAGATACATGACAGCATCAAATTTTATGAATGATAAATTTCAACCACTAGACCGCGATGATGATGTTTTGTTATTCGATGATAATACATTTACAGTTGGGAAAATTAAGGATTTAATTAGTAAACAATTTCAGGAAAAGTTTTTAAGTAGTTATCAAAAACAACCAAGTTATCGTGGTGATTTGTATGAAGACCGTACTGATATTAAATCCGACTTAAGCACTGTCTCGTTTGATTCTGGGAGTTTTCTATGCAGTGAAATTCAATGGAAATCTATCAAAGCAGTAAATTGTAAACTTCTCAAAGTGGGTTCTGGAGGATGGCAGGAAGGAAAATTGAGAATGCAGGCAAAAGTCGTAAATTCATATTACGAAAATGATGATTATAAAAATTATAATAAAGCTGTTCTTGATATATGTATAGAATTCAGTCCAAATCTACCGAATGAACCTATATCACCTTTAGATGATATCAGACAGTCAGAGGAATACAAAAAACTGAGCAATAACAACTGACAGCCCGATCGCGATTATAATACAATCATCATCGCACCTATATCTGAATCTTAGATTTTTAACCGCAGATGAGGGCAGATGTACGCGGATGAACGCTGATGTTTTTTTGGGAGGGACTAATGATCAATAATATAGAACAGTACGTCGATCGCACTTCCGAACTAATCAATTTACCCCTTAAACCCGAACATCGTCCCGGCGTTGTGGTAAACTTCGAGAGGATAGCTGCGATCGCCCGACTCGTTACAGAATTCCCCTTGCCACCGGAAATCGAAGCTGCACCAGTGTTTGAACCTTAGATTTTTAACCGCAGATGAACGCAGATGAAGCCCAATTTTTAGCAGGAGCGGATGCAGTCGCCACAGCATCGGCGGTTAAAAGTGGTAAGATTACAGCGACAGCGGTTGTGAATGCTGCTTTAGAACGAATTGCCGATCGAGATCAAAGCCTAAATTGCTTCACGGCTATCACCGCAGAAAGTGCGATCGCAGCAGCCGAAAAGATAGATAATTCGATCGCACGTCATGAAAACCCTGGGCCGCTAGCAGGCGTTCCCTTCGCCGTCAAAAACTTGTTCGATGTCGGTGGAATTACCACTCTAGCCGGGTCTAAAATCAACGCTGACAATCCTCCGGCTACCGAGGACGCGGCGGGGGTAGCCCGACTTAAGGAAGCTGGTGCTATCCTTATAGGCACGCTGAACATGGATGAGTACGCCTACGGTTTTGTCACGGAAAACAGTCACTACGGGCCAACTCGCAATCCGCGCGATACTGCGCGCATCGCCGGCGGTTCCAGTGGCGGTTCCGCCGCAGCCGTCGCCGCAGGTTTCGTTCCCTTCACCCTGGGTTCGGATACTAACGGTTCCATCCGCGTACCCGCTGCTTTGTGCGGTGTGTTTGGATTGAAGCCGACTTACGGCCGTTTGTCTAGGGCTGGCGCTTATTTATTTTCGAGTAGTTTGGATTGTGTGGGGCCGTTCGGGCGATCGATCAGAGATATGGCGCTGCTGTACGATATCATGCAAGGGCCGGACGATCGCGATCCAGTTTGCACTCAACGCCCGCCGGAACTTTGTTCGCCACAGTTAGATATGGGAATTGCAGGATTGCGAATTGCTGTTGCTGATGGCTATTTTGCTAGTAACGCTGAACCGGAAGCAATGGATGCTGTAGAAATAGTTGCGCGCAACTTGACAAATTTCACGAAATGTGATAGTGAGTCAGATAAAAAAACAATCAGTCCGCCAAAAATTGGAGGGGTGGCAACTGTTAGCATACCGGAATCCGATCGCGCGAGGGCGGCAGCGTTTATAATTACGGCTTGCGAGGGGGGAAACTTGCATTTGGAGAATTTGCGGGCGCGCCCTCAAGACTTCGATCCTGCCACGCGCGATCGTTTTTTGGCTGGAACCCTGATTCCTGCGACGTGGTACGTGCAAGCGCAGAGATTCAGACAGTGGTATCGATCTCGAATTCGCGAAATATTCCAACATACAGATATCATTCTCGCACCCGCAACTCCGATCGCGGCTCCTGAAATTGGTGTCGAGAAAATGGTCATCGCCGGAAAAGAAATTTTAGTGCGTCCCAATCTGGGACTGTTCACCCAACCCCTATCATTTATAGGCTTGCCAGTTCTTTGCGTGCCCGTACAGCGGCCCGGCGCTTTGCCATTGGGGGTACAAATTATCGGTGCTCCCTACAGCGAAGCGGTGATTCTCCGAGTCGCTGCGGTACTAGAATCGCAAGGCATTATATCTGCCGAATCAATTTAGCGTTAATTCTAGGGTTTGTTGTTGCGGTGGAAGCGTCTCTTAGTCCTTCTGGCAATAGCTTTGCGCTTCTGCTTTTCGAGGGGGGTTTCAAAGTGGCGGTGTTTTCTCATGTCGGGGAAAATTCCCGCTTTGGAAACTTGTCGCTTAAACCGTCGTAGGGCTGACTCGATCCCTTCATTTTCGCCGATTACAACTTGGGTCATTCTTTCTCCTTTGGTTCGTTAGATCAAGTTTTATCATATCAAGGTTTTTGGCGGCGCGACCTGTTGGATGTCGGGCGATCGACCAAAACCTCAAAATTATACCAGAAAATCGGTTTGTAGTGAGGACTTCAGTCCTTCTTTTTTGCGGACTGAAGTCCTCACTACGAACCTGTTTGTTTGTAGTGAGGACTTCAGTCCTTCTTTTTTGCGGACTGAAGTCCTCACTACGAACCTGTTTG
>NZ_JAAFKD010000014.1:0-128831 GCF_013299165.1 Microcoleus sp. bin38.metabat.b11b12b14.051 | reverse complement strand
GTTTGTAGTGAGGACTTCAGTCCTTCTTTTTTGCGGACTGAAGTCCTCACTACGAACCTGTTTGTTTGTAGTGAGGACTTCAGTCCTTCTTTTTTGCGGACTGAAGTCCTCACTACGAACCTGTTTGTTTGTAGTGAGGACTTCAGTCCTTCTTTTTTGCGGACTAAAGTCCTCACTACGAACCTGTTTGACTGCGGGTAGGAGTTAATCGGTTTGGGCTATCAACTGATTTTCCTGGCGCAGGTAAGCTTGAATAAACGGGTCTAATTCGCCGTTCATCACATCTAAGACGGCGGTTGTTTCCACCCCTGTCCGCAAATCCTTGACCATTTGGTAGGGATGAAACACGTAGTTGCGAATTTGGTTGCCCCAAGCTGCCTCTACCATGTCGCCGCGAATCTCGGCAATTTCGGCCGCACGCTGTTCTCTAGCAACCACCAACAGCCTAGCCTTGAGTAAGGCGAGAGCTTTTTCTTTATTTTGCAACTGACTGCGTTCTTCGGTGCAGCGGACGGCTAAACCAGTCGGAAGGTGAACGATGCGGACAGCCGTTTCTACCTTGTTAACGTTTTGTCCGCCCTTGCCGCCTGCGCGAGAAGTCGTGACTTCCAAATCTTTTTCTGGAATATCCAGTTTAACGGATCGATCGAGCACCGGCATCACTTCCACGCCCGCAAAACTGGTTTGACGCTTGTCATTAGCGTTAAAAGGCGAAATTCTCACCAAGCGGTGAGTGCCTTTTTCTGACCTCATGTAGCCGTAAGCGTAGCGGCCGACAATTTCCAAAGAGACAGATTTTACGCCTGCTTCTTCTCCCTCAGAAATCTCAGTTAAATGTACTTTGTAACCGTGACTTTCGCCCCAGCGGGTGTACATCCGCAGCAACATTTCGGCCCAATCTTGAGCATCTGTGCCCCCCGCCCCGGCGTTAATTGTCAAAACGGCGCCGCCTTCGTCATAGGGCCCGGAGAGTAATTGTCGTAGTTCCCACTGGTCGAGTTCGCGGGTTAATCGGGAAAGACTCGATGAGGCTTCTTGGAATAACGACTCGTCTGCGTCTAACTCCAGCAGTTCTAAAATAGCTCTAGCGTCTTCTAAGCTAGTCTGCCAGCCGTGGTATTGGTCTAAATGAGATTTGAGGTCGTTGAGTTCTTGGAGGGTTCCTTGAGCTTGATCTTGGTCGTCCCAAAATGCTGGTTGGGCGGAGATTTGCTCTAAGTCTTGGATTTTGGCTGTGAGTGCGGGGATGTCAAAGATAGTCCTGGGTGGTACCCAGTCGATCGGACAATGTTTCGATATTGTGTTTGATGTCTAGAACTTCCACTGTGAGTTCTCCTAGTTGTGGGGTGTATCTTTGAGTTTAGCTGAAATTTGACCTGCACCGGCAAATCAATTTTGCAGCAGCGCAGCGGCTTTGAGGAATGGGTCAAGTTTGCCGTCTAGTATCTCGGCGACGGCTGTGGTTTCGATGCCTGTACGCAAATCCAGAACTTTGTCCTGGTTTGTGCTGTCGCTGGCAAATTGATATTCTCGAATTGGTTGGTTGAGAAATGTTTTTAGGCGATCGACCTGAATGTCTGAAATTTCTGCAACTCCTTGTCTTTGCATCATAGCAAATAGTTTGCTCTTGAGAACCGCCAAAGCCTTTTCTCTATTTTGCAGTTGACTCCGCTCACAGTTAGATATTGATGAAACACCAGTAGGAACATGAAGCATCGCCCGATATGGCTCTACTTTAGATAAGTAGCAAGTAAGCAAGATTATTTCTAAATCCTGCTGGGGAATCTCCTGTTCGACATTTATTATTGGCACAACTTCCACCGTCGCTGTTGTCTGCCACTTTCCGGTAATATTCAAAGGCGATGTACGTTGCAGTCGGTGCATTCCGGTTTCTGACTTTAGATAGCCGTAAGCGTAACGTCCGTCTATTTCCCAAGTTACAGAATTCCTTCCTGCATAAGTCCATAGCGAATCTTCAACTACCCAAAATTTATAGCCTCGGCTTTGTGCCCAACGAGCATACATTCTCAGCAACATATCTGCCCAGTCTGGAGCATCTAGGTCATCTATTGCTGCATTAATTATGAGGTATGCTCCATTTTTGTCGCAAGGCCCGCTCAACATTTGCTCTATTTCATGCTCTTCGAGAGAGTGGTTGAGTTGAGCTAAATTAGTTTGAAGTTCTTGCTCTAGTTCGTCGTCTGCTTGAAATTCCAGCAACTCGACTGCTGCGTTAATATCTGCTAAACAAGTTTGGCACTGGTTGAGTTTTACCAGATCAAATTCGAGAGCATCTAGTTCTTGGAGTATCCGTTCAATGTTGTTGCTGTGGGCGGATTCCGGCTGTGTTGCTAGCTGTTTTAAGTTTTGGCTGGCGGCGGTTAATGCTGAGCTAAAGACTGTCTCGCAGGCGGTTTAGGCGATCGCACAAAGTTTCGATATTGTGTTTTGTCTCTATAATTTCCACTGTGATTTCTCCAGCGTTGTGGGTGATTATACTAATCTTAGCTTGCTGCGGGCTTGTTTGTGGCAAAAATACTAAGAAAGATTTTTTGATCACAGATGAACGCGGATCTTGCTAAATGTACTGCGAACCTGTGGAATTAAAAGCTTTACCGCATTCGTGAGCGCATACGTCCAACCTTTTGGAACATGAAAAACTTTTTGTGAGGTCTTCGCGAAACCAATCACATTCGATCGCCTCTTTCACCGATTTAGTTTTGAGAGAATTAAATCCATCGCCGTACTTTTCAAGTAAAGCCAGCATTTGGGGTCTGTAGGTATGGTTGTAAACAGCGTATTTGGTATGGCTTACCCAACAGCAAGGCCAGAGTTCGGCTTCAAAAGAAATGAAAATATCTTTGCTGGCTTGAGTTTGACAGCTAATTTCTACATTGCGGTAGTAATTGTTTAAGTCGCCGTAGCTTTCTACAACTTTGATAAACTGCTCTCCGTCTGGATTTTGATATTGTTCTAGGGATGGTGGTTGGAGGTCTGGGCTTTTTGGCTTTGAGGGGAGATGTTGAGTTTGAGGGGGTACTTGAGGAATTTCGAGGGCTACTGCGCGATACCAAGCCTGATTTGCTTGTTCTGATTGTCCCAACTCGGTCAATACTTTAGCCAAATTGCGATAAGCGCCGGCAAAATCTGGTTTGAGGGCGATCGCTTTTTTGTAGTAAAATGTAGCTGGCTGCCACTGTTGCTGTTGAGCGTAAAGACTCGCTACATTTGCATAAACTTCTGCGAAATCAGGCTGAATTCTGAGTGCGTTTGTATAGCAGTCTGCTGCTGATTGCAACCGCCCTATACGTTGGAAAGCATTCCCTAAAGTTTTGCAGGCTGCTGCAAAATTAGGTTGAATTTTTAGGGCTTGTTGGCAAGCCGATATTGCTTCTGACAGATTCCCTGCGGTTAAATAGGTCTCGGCTTGTCGGTGCAATTCAACGGCTGCGATTTCTTGATTTTGGCGGGATGATACATCGGGTTCTGGTTGGTTTGGGCGATCGCTTTGTGCCTCTACCGGGGAAGTTTGTGCCTGTTGTTGTTGTTGATATTCTTGATTTTGAGACTGTCTGTTATATATTTCTTGCGCCACAAAACGAGAGGTAGCTTTGGGGACAAAATCTATAAATCCTAATTGTTTGGCTAAATCCCTGGCTGCTTCTACTTGGTGTTGGTTGTGTTCAAATATCAAGTAGTGCCAGACTGCTTTTCCGCCAGCTTGGATAAAGGCATTAACTGATTCCATTATCCTGTCCCAGTTGGTATTTTGGCGGTAAATGCTGTTAGTATCGGCCAATCCGTCGATACTAAAAGTTACGCTATCGTGTTCTCCTGTCATTGTCTGTGCCAGGGTGCGCCACCAGTCGGGGTTGCGTCCGCTACCGTTGGTGTACAGGCATATTTGAGGAACTCCCATGCGGTGCCAATACTCGATCGCCGGAATTGTGGTATTGCTAGTCATAGCATCCCCGTAGTTGCCGCACATATAGACCAAATCTAATTGAGAGCAAAATTCTTTGGGAAAAATTCTCTCAATATCTGCAATCTTTAATTCTGCTGCGGGTAAAATCGGATTGCCAGTGCGCGGACACTGGGGACAAGCGGCATTGCACCTAGAAGTAATTTCTACGCTGACTCTCCTGATATCTTCGTATTTTAAGTACATGAGTTTTATCCAATTGATTTGTGATTAATTTTGAAATTGCGCTCGACAGCATGAGATGATAAAATTTTTGATTGATCGGTTCAAAAGTAAAATTATAGCTCCTGCCTGCCGCCTGCCGGCCTGATATAAGTTGTGTTTATGATATGGACAGAGGAGGCGACGATCGCGATCTTGGTTGCAAATCTTAATAAAAAAACCGCAGCCGAATGTCGATCGGGCTGCGGTTCTTTTTTAAGCTAAACTTTCAAGGATTAATCGCGACCGTTGAGAGCAATCATCAGACGCAGAATGAAGATGAACAAGTTGACGTAGGTCAAGTACATCGACAGAGCGGCGGGCAAATACTCGTCGTCGCGGTAGCTGCGGGGTAAGATGTAAAAATCGACGATCGCAGCGCCAGCAAATATAAACACGCCAATGCCAGAAATGCCTATTTCTAACCAGGTTGGGGTGTAGACACCGAACAGCGACAGCAGAAATTGACCGCCAACAGCGACTAACAAAGCAATCACACCTAAACTGATGGTTTTGGTGAGAGCCATGCCGTCTGCTTCCGACAAGTTAGAGCCAATTTGGCGGGCGGCGATGAAAGTAATGCCACAGCCGAGGGCTGCGAAACCGATGCCGCCGATGCCGACGCCTTGGGTTCTGAGGGCTGTAAACACCAATCCGCTGAGGGTGTAGCCAGAAAGCAGGCTGTAGGTTGCCAACAGGGGCAAGGCGGTATTTTTGTTGTTTTGTTCGGCGGCGGCTCTGGCGACGAAGAATAGGATTAATTCTAGGACGATCGCGCCAATAAACGTCGGAAAGAAGATTGCGGGATAGTTGCGGATGACTCCGAGCCCGCCGTAGGTGCCGACAGCGGTTAAGACGAGTCCGCCACCCACGAAGGGGAGGGCGTTAGCGATGACGTTGGGGCCTACCAGCGCGTGGTTTTTGGCCTCGCGCACGGCTTCGCGGAAGTTGCTGGTGTTACTCACGAGGATTTACCTATTTTTGGCTGAGATTTGCTATCTCTATTTTGACAAACTTTACAGTTTGTTGACAAAACTTGGAATAGTTTAAAGATTTGATAAAGAACGGGGGTGAAATCACTCCCATGCAGGAAGTGATTGTTTATGATCAACGGCGTACAAGTAAATCTTTGCTGTGCTGTCATTGTCTGGGGACGATCGTCCTGTTGCAGCGTTGAAGCTGGCAGAGGGCGCTATAATTGAGGTGAAACGGTCGGCGCTACCTGTGGCGAGCGGCTAGCGAAAACTCGATCGAATTAGAGATAGCACAGGTCAATCTATGGGGACTTTGGGATTTAGGATTTGGGATTGATGACTCTATGCTCTAAGCAGGGTAGGAGTTGATTTTAAATTTTAGATTGGTGACTGAGTTGTAACTAAAGACAGCAAACTCAAATAATCAAAAATCAAAAATCTTAAATTTTAAATTGAAAATCGGAAATCTGTTCAGTTAGTTGCTAAGGTAGCTCAGACAGGGAATGCAAAAAAAAGTAAAGATCGAGAGATTGAGTTCGCTCGACAAAATGCCAAACAGGTAATGTCTCATGCCCACCTTTTTTGCTCGCAAATTACTGCCATCGGCCGCCGGGATTGTATTAGCTGCGGCCGCCGTTATTTCCGGCGGTGAAGCTGCCCTTGCAGCTAATGTCCGGGCCGTTCATACTGCTGCTCCATCGCTGGGTTCCCAAAATTTGCTGCTGGCTCAGACCGGTCAACCCCGGCAAGCTACAACTACTCCTACCCCGATTCCGATAACGGTAAATCGGGTGCCTCTGCCGGTAAAAATTCCTGAGCCTTCAATGTTGGGGGGATTGAGTTTGGTGGCGGGTTCGCTGGTGGTGACTCGCCGCAGAGCGAGAGTTAAAAGTTAGAGTGGTGACAAAAATCAGAGTTTGTGATTGTTAAGGGCCCCGCAGGCGAGATGCCTGTGCCACAGTTTAGGCCACAGGCAAGATGCCTGTGCCACAGTTTAGGCCACAGGCAAGATGCCTGTGCCACAGTTTAGGCCACAGGCAAGATGCCTGTGCCACAGTTTAGGCCACAGGCAAGATGCCTGTGCCACAGTTTAGGCCACAGGCAAGATGCCTGTGCCACAATCCAGGCTGGTGAATCTCTATTTAAGGATTTTAGCCGATCGCGTCGCGCAGAGCATTTTTAGTCATAGCTGCGATCGACTGTTCAGATGCTTTCGGCAAATGATAGTATTTGCCGCCAGAAGTCTTAGCCAATTCCTTCGCAAAACCAGTCGAGATAAACTTACTCTCAGTATCAATCACCAACAACTGCATTCCCAAACCGCGAATTTTGGCAGCAATTTCTAACAATTCCTTCTTAATATCCGGCTTTTCGCCATCTAAAATCGGTTCGCCCAAAGAACGAGCCAAAGGAATATTACCGCGTCCGTCAGTAATCGCAACAATCGCCACTTGACCGATATCTCCAGACTGCCGCGCGTTAACTCCCACACGCACCGCCTGAGTCAAACCGTGGGCGAGGGGCGAACCACCGCCGCAAGGTAGTCTTTCCAAACGCTTGCGGGCTAAGGCTATCGAGCGAGTTGGCGGTAACAATACTTCCGCTTGTTCTCCGCGAAAGGGAATGAGCGCCACTTGGTCACGACTTTGATAAGCTTCGGTGAGTAGCTGCATGACTGCACCTTTAGCCGACTGCATCCGGTTGAGGGCCATGGAACCGGAAGCATCGACAACAAAGACGACTAAAGCCCCAGCTTTTCTGGCCAAGCGCTTCGCCCGAATGTCTCCCTGTTCCACAAATACCCGGCGCTGACTCGCCTCTTGCCCCCCCTTACTAAGGGGGGGTTGACTCGCCTCTTGCCCCCCCTTGGTAAGGGGGGGTTGGGGGGGGTTTGAATTCCTGTCGCGGCGTGCTTTTTGGTAGGGTGCGGCCGCCCGGAGAGTCGCGTCAACGGCGATGCGGCGCACGGGGCCTTTGGGCAATACTGGCTTGACATAACGGCCTCTATCTTCGGAGAAAATGGTGGTTCTACTGCCCGATTTGCCTTGGCGGTTGGCGGATTGGGCGAAGAATAGCACGTCGGGGTCGAGAATTACGCCTTCGGGGTCGAATAGAAATTCTTCGGGAATGGTATCTTTTTCTGGTTCTTCTTCAGGTTCGGGTTTGTCTTCATCTTCTTGGTCTTCTTCGTCTTCTTGTTCGTTTTCGGGTTCGTCTTGTTCTTGTTCTGACTGCTGCTTTTGTGGCGGTGGTGGCGGGGGAGGAGGAGGTGAGTTTTCGTCTGGGGGAGTTTGGATGACGGTGGCGCGGGGTACGATGACTAATTCTACGGCGCGGCGGAGGTCTTCGGCGTTAACTTCTGTGCGTCCTTCAATGGCGGCGGCGGCTTTGGCGACTCGGACTGCGAAGATTTCAGCGCGATGTCCTTGAACTACGCCGCGGATGGCTTCTTCTACTAGGTAAGCTATTTGTTCGCGACTGATAGTGACATCTTTTAGCCATTCTCTGGCGAGGATGATTTGGGTTTTGAGGTTGTCTGTGTCTTCGGCGTATTGGTTGAGGAATTGTTCGGGGGAGCTGGAGTAGGATAAAGCTTGTTCTACTGCATAGACTCTTTCTTGTAGTTCGAGGGCTGCGTCGGCTGAAAGGACGATCGCGATGCGATCGAGCAAATGTTCTCTAAGAGGGCCTTCTTCGGGGTTATAGGTGGCAACAAATAGAGGTTTGCAGGGGTGTTGGAAGCTAATGCCTTCGCGCTCTATTTGGTTGCGACCTTCGGTTAATACTGTCAGCAATTGGTTAGAAATATTGTCATCGAGGAGGTTGATTTCATCTACATAAAGTACGCCTCGATTTGCTTGGGCCAAAAGTCCTGGTTGAAATACTGTTTGACCGAATCTTACTGATTGTTCGACATCGACGGAACCTAAGAGTCTGTCTTCTGTGACGCCTAATGGAATTTGAATAAATGGTGTAGCAATTATTTCAGTATCTGGAAAATTAGTATTTTGGGAACTGGCATCTTGCCCGTTATTTTCTACTGTGGAACTGGCATCTTGCCCGTTATTTTCTACTGTGGAACTGGCATCTTGCCCGTTATTTTCTACTGTGGAACTGGCATCTTGCCCGTTATTTTCTGGTAACAGGTAAGATGCTTGTTCCACTAGGAGTTCATCTGGTTCGGCGTTGCAAAAAGAGTCTTTAATAATTTCAATTGGTGGAAGTAGGGAATGCAAGGCGCGGGCCATTACTGATTTTGCGGTACCGCGACGACCTGCGATCGCAACTCCTCCCAATCCGGGATCGACTGCTGCTAAAAGTAGGGCTAATTTGATTGCTTCTTGGCCGACTACGGCGGTGAGGGGAAAGGCTGTGCTGGAAGGGCTAAGGTTGGCTGCGGGCATAGGATTTTCGGAATTTCGGATCTTAGAATTTGAACTTAATGTTTAGCTTACGGCTTGAAGTATTTTAACTTCTAAGGGGAGAATCACGGTAAAAGTTGAGCCGACTCCGATTTCTGATTCTAGCTCGATTTTGCCTTGCAGCAGTGTAACGAGCCGCGATACTATGGCTAATCCTAGGCCGGTGCTGTCGGGGGGAAAGTGCTGTTTGCCTGTTTCTGCTCCGGCTTGAAAGAAGGGGTCAAAGATGCGGTTGGTATCTTCGGGGGCAATGCCGATGCCGGTATCTGTAATGGCGATCGCCCAATTTGCTTCTCCAGCTTGGTAGCAACTTAATTCAATCCTACCAGATTCTGTGTAGCGAATGGCATTGCTCAGCAGGTTGGTGACAATTTGTTGCAGGCGCTGTCCGTCGGAGATTACTTCTGTAGGGCAGCAGTCAGTTGTAACAGCGAGCTTTAATCCCTTAGCATCAGCCATTGGCTGCATCACTTCTACTACTGTATTAATTATAGATTGTACATTAGTTCGTCTCAGTTGAAGTTGAATTTTTCCGGCATCGGCGCGGGAAAGTTCGAGGGCGTCGTTAATCAGGCGCAGTAATTGTCGGCCGTTACGCAATACTCGCTCGATTTGTTCGATGCCGGGAAGGGTATCTTTGATTTGGGATTGCGCCTTTCCTTTTCGCAAAAATAGCTCTGAATAACCGATGATTGAGTTGAGAGGTGTTTTGAGTTCGTGAGCAAAATAGGAGAGATTTTCTTGGTTAGCACAGACTAGCCGATTTAGTTCTTGATTCGTGAGTTTTAACTGACTTTTAATTTTTTGCAGTTCGCTCAATCGCTGGGAAACATAACTGTTAAAACACTGAGCAATAGCTTCATCTACTACCGAATCTATGAGCCTAAAAGCTCTGACTACTTCTGTTGTTGTTCCTGCTAGCAATTCTACTTCTAAGTTGGCAAATATCACTTGACGTAATAAATGGTATTCCCGCGCTACTTCTGCGGGATCGTAGCCTTGTTCTGCTCTGAGGAAGCCATGTTCTAAACTGGCTTTAATAATGATACCAATTTCACTATTTTGATATTGGGAAAGCACTGTGGCCATCGCCTCCAGCAGGCGAGGGATGTGATTTTCGATCGCAGAGTGCGGTAGGGTGTCAGCGGTTTCAATTTTCCGATCCAAGCGTACTGCTTCAATCCAGTTTTTGAGGATAGTGTCAGTTTTGTCGGCGAGCAGTTGGCTGTAGTCCATAATGCCTGCGTGGGGGTGAAGTTGGCAGATATTGCCCATGCTTCATTGTAGTGGAGCGATCGCCCGACCGCCATACCAAACTTCCGGCCATCGAGCCCCTGCTAAAAGAAATAGTTTTAACGTGATTTTAACCCTGTGACACAACTCTCTCTCTGACTGCATTTCAGCTTTCTGCTACCAAAAAGAGCACTTAAACTTATTGACAGAATAGCCATAAAATAGTAGAATCCATCAAACCGAGAGTTTTAAATTTTTAAGTTTTAATATTGTCAGGGGACTAAATGGAAAACGTGCAAGCTGCGATCGCTGCTGCAACATTTATCGGTGTAATTTTTTTAGTAATTACAGAATGGATACACCTAACTGTTGCGGCATTTCTGGGAGCCCTGATTCTGGTTTTCACCCACGTGATGACGTTAAAGGATGCGATCGAATATATCAGTCGTAGTCATGGAACCCTAGGCTTATTTTTCGGAGTCATGGTTATGGTGAGAGCATTTGAGCCTACCAAAGTATTCGATTACTTAGCAACTCAAATGGTGCTATTAGCTAAAGGCAAAGGCAAAAATCTCCTACTGGGAATTGTCGCAATTACTACCCCGATTTGTGCAGTTTTGCCAAATGCCACTACAGTCATGCTGCTAGCACCGTTAATTCCGCCAATGGCACAAGAAGTCGGTGTAGATTTTGTGCCGCTGCTGATTTTAATGGTATTTGTTGCTAACAGTTCAGGTTTGCTGACAATCGTGGGAGATCCGGCGACATTCATAGTCGGCGATGCGATTAACATGAGCTTTGCAGATTACCTGTTAAAGTTAAGTTTAGGTGGGGCAATTGCCGTAGGAGTCATCTTAGTTATGCTGCCTTGGATGTTCCCCGAAATCTGGCACAAAGAATTAGATAATTTGGAAAATTTGCCGCACCCAAAAATCAATCACCCGCGAATCTTAGTGGTGGGCGGCTTAATTATCACTTTCGTGCTGACATTTTTTGTAGTGGGAGAGTCGTTGCCAGTCCCAATTTCACCGGCAGCCGTTGCTTTATTGGGAGCAGCTTTATCAATGCTCTTGGCTCACCATTCCAAAATAGATTCTGTCACCAATATTTTGCGGGATTTAGATTGGAGTACGCTGCTATTTTTCATGTCGATATTTGTGCTGATTGGTGGTCTAGAAAAAACCGGAGTCATCGCTGGGATGTCGGGATTTTTAGCAGCTATTTTAGGTAAAAATATCTTTTTGGGTTCTTTGACTCTGTTGTTTTTTGTGGGCTTGATGTCGAGTGTAGTGCCAAATATTCCGCTGGTGGTGGCGATGGTACCGCTGCTCAAACAATATGTTGTGAATGTCGGGCTCGCACCAGCCCAAGTGCTAGATCCAGATTTTGCAGGGCAGTTTCCACCGACTGTACTACCGCTGTTTTATGCGATGATGTACGGAGCAACTTTAGGCGGAAATGGCACTTTGGTAGGAGCTTCTTCTAATATTGTGGCTGCGGGAATTTCTGAGCTGCACGGGCGCCGGATTTCTTTTCAAACTTTTCTGCGTTACGGGCTTCCGGTGATGGCTTTGCAATTGGTTGCTGCGGCTGTTTATGTAACTATTCGGTTTTTGGTTTGAAGCAAGAAGGAAGAAGGAAGAGGGAAGAAGGAAGAGGGAAGAAGGAAGAGGGAAGAAGGAAGAAAAGGTGGTTGCTAATACTAAAGTATCCCGATCGCCAATCTCTACTCCTAAAGAAGTATTGACATGATTAGAGGCTCGTGATACGTTAAGTAAAATTGGCTGATAAAGTCAAGCCTAATCCAGCAGTGCGCGATCGCACAAGTTGCACTTTCCTAGCGCGTGGCTGGAGCGGAGGAACCAATTTTCGGGGCGAATCTCTACAGAATTAACAAGTAAAGTTAAAAATTGCCCAAGTTAAAAATTGAGCGTAATTATTAACTTTGAAGTCTTTAGAGAAGGACATCTCTCAGTCCTAGCCCGTCAGCTAACTTCGCAGGCATTGAGAAGAGACTGAAAAGCCAACTTTCTGAATAAGATGGTTTGGCTTCGTCAGTGTCTCAGGTTGGTATTGTTCAAGATTCTTGTACCTGCCCTGACTCTGAAGGAGAATTAAATGTCAGTACAACTTAATTTAGCTGCGATCGCCGTTGCCGGACAAGCAGCATGGAAACGAGCAAAACCCGTTATTATTAGAGATAATGTATTGCTGCCGGCGTTAGGTTTTTTGGGGATATTTGGTTTGTGGTGGATTGTTGCCAGCTTCAAAAGCGATTTAATTCCCACTCCATATCAAGCATTAATCGCTAATTTAGATTACATATTGCATCCATTTTACCAGCGCGGGCCCGGAGATTTAGGCATTGGTTGGCTGCTGCTGGCGAGTTTGCGACGGGTGTTGCTAGGATTTGGGTTGGGCGCAGTTGTGGCGATTCCCCTGGGATTTCTGATCGGGATGTCGAAACCGGCGATGATGGCGCTCAACCCGCTGATTCAAATCTTTAAACCGGTGTCGCCGCTGGCTTGGCTGCCGATCGCTCTATCAATCTTTAATTTAGCAGAACCGTCAGCAATTTTTGTCATATTTATTACGTCTTTGTGGCCGACAATTATCAACACAGCTTTAGGAGTCTCTAGCGTTTCCAAGGATTATCTGGATGTGGCGCGAGTATTGGAAATGCCGCGCTGGAGACGGATTACCAAGATAATTTTGCCTGCGAGTTTGCCCTACATTTTTACTGGTTTGCGGATTAGTTTGGGGATTGCTTGGCTGGTGATTGTGGCAGTGGAAATGCTGACTGGTGGTGTAGGAATTGGCTTTTTTGTGTGGGATGAGTGGAGCCGTTTAAATCTAAGTTCGGTATTTTTAGCGGTGTTTGTAATTGGTTTAACTGGATTGCTGCTGGATTGGGCAGTTGGCAAAATTCAGGAATTGGTAACGCATCGATCGATCGAGAGTCATTAGTCAAGAATCAAGAGTCATCAGTCAGCAGTCATTAGTCATTAGACTTCTTGTAAAAGTCGCTTTCCAATCTTGAAATTATCTGCGTTTATCTGTGTTTATCTGCCAGACATCTGCGGTTGACATATCAATCAAACATTTATGCAAGAAGTCTATTAGCTAAAACCTCATGGCTTTCGCTCGCGGACATTTAGAGATTAGGGATTGAGAATTAAATATGAATAACACATTTAATGAATGGAAGCGCCGAGAGTTTTTGCAAGGAATGGGGGCGGCGGCGGCGGGAATGGCTTTATCGGGTTGTGGAATAAACGCGGATCGATCGGCAAAAGGACTCACTGAAGAAGCCGAAGCTGTGCAGCCGATCGTCAATTCCCAAACCTTAGAAAAACCCAATCTCACCATAGGATACGTACCCGTTAACGATTGTGCACCATTTGCGATCGCCTGGAAGAAAGGATTTTTCCGTAAATACGGCTTAAACGTCAAACTCAACCGCGAAGCAAGCTGGGCAACCTCCCGCGACGGCCTGATTTTCGGGCGCCTCGACGCCTCGCCAGTCGTATCCGGTGCCGTCACCAACGCCCGCATTGGGGCCGAAGGAGCGCGCCACGCACCCCTGTGCGCGGCCATGACAATCCACCGCCACGGTAACGGGATGACGATGAACAAAGCGATGTGGGATTTCGGTTTGCGCCCGTGGCATGAATACAACGGCAATTTTGAAGAATTTGGCAAACAATTTCGCGCCTTTTTTGACAGTCAACCACCGGAAAACAAGGTTTGGGCAGTTGTCTTGAGTTCGGCGATTTACGAATACTTTGTCCGCTATATATCGGCGGCTGCGGGTATCGATCCGTTCAAAGAATTTCGGGTAATTATTGTGCCGCCGCCGCAGATGGTGACGAACATGAGAATTGGTGCGATGCAGGCTTACATGGTAGCTGAACCTTGGAATACGCGGGCAATTACAGGCAATTTGGGAGTGGGTTTTACCTTCGCGCAAGGCAAGGAAGTTTGGTTGGGACATCCCGATCGCGTTTTGGGAGTCATGCAATCATTCATTGACGAAAACCCGAAGACTTATTACTCGCTGGTTAAGGCGATGGTGGAAGCTTGTCAGTTTTGCAGCAAGCCGGAAAATCGCAGTGAAATAGCAGCACTGCTGACGGAGCGATCGTTTACGGGGGCAAAACCGAAAAAAGGGGCGATCGACAAATTTACGAAGCCGGGAATAGTTGGGGAATATAATTATGGTGGGTTTGATGAAAAAGACCGCACCATAACATCGGAAGATACAACTATTTTCTTTGATATTCCGAAGAACTTGCCTCAGATACCGGGAAATCATTCAACCTTTTTGTGGCAGTCTCATAGTATTTGGTTGATGACTCAAGCCGCCCGCTGGGGACACATTAAGGAGGTGCCGAAAAATGCCGATGAATTAGCTAAGAAAGCTTGGAGAACCGACCTTTATCGTAAGATTGTTGCCGAAATGGCGATCGATTGTCCCAAGGAAGATTATAAGATTGAACCTGCGGAAGTTTTTATTGACAAAAAAGCATTCGATCCCAGCGATCCGGTGGGTTATTTGAAGAGTTTTGAAATTCGAGCCGATCGCCCTCAATCTTTTTTTCAGTCTTAATGTTTGACTGCTTTGGCTTTTCCTAATATGCCGCCAGAGACTTAAGTCTCACAGCGAGTAGCTAAAGTCGGTTTCCACCGCCGGACGAAATTTGAGGATTTAAGCAGTCGCAGTTCAATTAAATTAACACTTTACTATTTTTCAGGAGAATAGCATGACTCAATTTACTTCTACATCTAACGCAACCAACGACAAAGTTAACAGTAAATTTACCGGATTTCTGGAAATAAATAACTTGTCCAAGTCGTACAAAACCGCTGATGGTAGTGGATTTAGCGTTTTGGAAAATATCAACTTAAGTATTGGGGAAAACGAATTTATTTCAGTAATCGGTCACTCGGGATGTGGCAAATCGACGCTGCTGAAAATAGTAGCAGGTTTGGAGCAACAAACTGCTGGAATCGTGACCCTCGAAGGCAAGGAAATTCGCAAACCGGGAGCCGATCGCATGATGGTATTCCAGCACTACGGATTGCTGCCTTGGTTAACGGTGCGGGAAAATATTCGGCTGGCAGTTGATGAAGTTTTGCAAAATCTCAACCGCCCGGAGAAAGTTAGCCTTGTCAACGAACACCTAGCAATGGTAAACTTAACAGCAGCAGCAGATAAATATCCCGATCAAATTTCAGGGGGCATGAAACAGCGGGTTGGGATTGCGCGAGCTCTCGCACTTCGCCCGAAGATGTTATTAATGGACGAACCGTTTGGAGCCCTGGATGCTCTGACTCGCGGCAAGTTGCAAAAGCAGGTGCTGGATATTTGGGAAAAGCACAGACAAGCTGCAATGATGATTACCCACGATGTGGACGAGGCAATCTATATGTCCGATCGCATTGTGTTGATGACAAATGGCCCGGCGGCGACAATCGGCGAGATTTTGGCAGTACCGTTTGCCCATCCGCGCGATCGCCAAGAGTTGCGGGAATCTCAGGAATATTACGAACTCCGCAACTACGCTTTGAATTTTCTCGATCGCTACTTTACTCAAGACGAATAACGCCTGACGAAGACACAGAAAAGTTCACTTAAGAGAGGTCAAGCCTGTGAATCTCAAAACAATTTTAGCGCGTTTTGAAAGTGCATTAGGATACCAAAACTTAACGGAAAAAATGGTGTTACTGCCGGAGCCAAAAGCACCAATTTCTAAAAAGTCAAAATTGACAAAGACGACAAAAGGTATCAACTTTATTGTCGGTTACAATAGCTCTCCTCAAAGTCAAACTGCTCTCGACATTACAATGTGGATGGCGCATCAAACTCGTTTGGTAACAACAAAAGAAGTCACGGTGCAAGTCGTCTACGTGCTCGATGAATCGCCCAGCAGTGATCACGAAGATACTTGTAGTTTGGGTGTAGAAACTCCCCGGGCGATCGGGCAAAAACCATCGGATTTAGAGGAAATATCTGCCCTGAAGTGTGCAGCACCTGCGATCGCTTTGCCTGCTGCGGAAATCCAATCGGTATCGCAGCGGGAAACTTGGATCGATCCGCCTTATTTTCGAGCAATTTTTTGTGGAAACAATGAGTATGAGGTAGCAGATAAATTGTTGTGGCAAGCCCGCTGTTTGGCTGAGGAATGGCGCGGTTTATTTAAAGCTCACTTGCGGATCGGCCGGGTAGCCACAGAATTGAGAAATGTCGTAGAATTAGAATCAGCAAATTTATTGTTTTTGGGCTGCAATTCTGCCAATCACCCGCTCGTCAAGCAACTGGGAAAAAAATTTCCCTGCTGCGTGCTCGGCATTCCTGAACAACTCAGCTATCCGAGGGATTTGGCACCTGAAGAAAGTTTGAGCAAGTTGCAGTTTGCTACAGCTATGCCTGCACGCTAAACGGGAACTTAGGCAAAACTACTATTATGTAAGGCGTGTGGCGTACTGAATACATAATAGTAGTTTTCTAAATCCGGATTAAATACTCTTTTTATTTCTTAATTTCTTAGTTTCTTAGAAAGCAATACGGTTTACTTAATATTGTCCGAAGAGAGGAACGAAGCAATCGCAGAGTTGATTTTTAATCGTATTTTACCCCTAGGAAGGTCTTAAGTCAACAGTATTGTCTTAGAAAGAAACTAATTTTTGTGTAAATGCAATGGGAAGATACGGTTATACCATTTTGACAAAAGATTGCTACACAATAAATTTCCTGTTCGTTTATTATACTGTTGTGAGAAGGTGCGGATTTGTTATATTGTCGATAGGTAGCTAGGGATTATTCGTGGCGGCGCACCCTACCATCTTCGTCTGTTAAAAAGCTCCGAAATTTTGTGTAAATGCCATGGGAAGAGACGGTTACTCTGTGATATCGCGTCCGGATTAACCGCACTACCAAAGGTTTGTAGTAAGGTTTGTAGTGCGGACTTCAGTCCGCTATAGGGCTGCCGAATAAATTCCGCACTACCAACTGAAATAAAAAAACGCAAAAAATGCACCCACTCCCGAAGGAAGTGGGTGCAAAAAAAAACCAACTGTATTTTTTTTAGCTAAGGAATGAAAAGTTAATAACTTACACTTTTATTCTTGTGGGATGGGCGTCTCGCCCGTCCCGAAAGGGCGGGCGAGACACCCCACAAACTTGTGTAAATTATTTAATTCGCGATCCTAAGAAGTCAAAAATCCCTTAATAGGCATCTTGCAATTCGTAAAAGTCGGGGGAAATGTAATCTTTCCGCAGCGGCCAGCCTACCCAATCTTCGTTCATCAAAATCCGTTTCAGATTCGGATGTCCTTCGTAGATAATGCCGTACATATCGTAGGATTCCCGTTCTTGGAAATCTGCTGCTTTCCAAATCCAGTAGACTGATGGTACTCTGGGATCGGAGCGGGGGATGAATACTTTGACCCGGACTTCTTCGGGATGGGAAGCATTATCTGTCAGCTTGGCCAAGTGGTAGACGCTGACTAAATATTCTCCAGGGCCTTGGTCGTAGGCGCACTGGCACTGCATATAATTGAAGCCGTAGGCGTACAGTGCTGTTGACATCGGAATTAGGAATTCTCGATCGACCTTTAGTATCTCTACACCCAAATTATCGGGCGCTAAAGCTTCGTGTTCAAAGCCATTCTGAGTCAACCACTGAGAAACCTTCCCAGCTTCAACAATCGCAGATTCTGTCTCAGCCACGTGGTACCTCCTGTTTTTGTACGGAAAGCAGGGCGGGCGGTACGGGCATTCCCATGGCTTCCGTCAATTCCTTGGGTGGGGCTATGCGGCCGGGAATTGACAAATATTTGCCGTCCAAAATGTCGTCTACTACTTTCATTTTGTGGGGTCTGGTGTAGTAGCGATGAGTCGGTAGCAAGTTTGCACGTTCTTGCATCGAGTCGTTGGCGATTTTTTTACGCAGTTTGATAATTGCGTCAATAATCGCTTCGGGACGGGGAGGACAGCCGGGGATGTAGACATCTACGGGAATCAGTTTGTCAACGCCTCTGACTGCTGTGGGGGAGTCTACGCTGAACATTCCGCCGGTGATCGTGCAGGCGCCCATGGCGATGACGTATTTGGGCTCGGGCATTTGTTCGTACAGCCGCACCAAGATGGGGGCGTACTTCATGGTAATTGTACCGGCGGTGATTAACAAGTCGGCTTGCCGCGGGCTCGATCGCGGTACTAAGCCGAATCTGTCAAAGTCAAAGCGCGATCCGATCAAAGCTGCAAACTCGATGAAGCAGCAAGCCGTGCCGTACAGCAGCGGCCACAGGCTCGAAAGTCTCGCCCAGTTATAGATGTCATCAACCGTGGTTAGGATGACGTTTTCTGATAGTTCGGATGTGACTTGCGGCCGCTCTGCGGGATTGACAATTAGGGATTTTTGTGATGTATCTGAACTTAAGACCATTCTAAGGCTCCTTTGCGCCACGCATAGACAAGAGCAATAACGAGGATCGTGATGAAAAACAAGGCTTCGATGAAAGCCAACAGTCCTAGCTGGTTGAAAGCAACCGCCCAAGGGTAAAGGAAGACGGTCTCTACGTCGAAGATGACGAAGACCAGGGCGAACATATAATATCGGATGTTGAACTGAATCCAGGCTCCGCCGATCGGCTCGACGCCAGATTCGTAGGTAGTGCGTCGGTCGTAGGGACGACTTTTGGGCCGCAGTACCTTAGACGCCGTGAGGGCGAGGATAGGCACTAGGCTCGAAATTAACAGGAAGCCTAAGAAATACTCGTAGCCGCTAAGTGCAAACACGGTGAATGATTACTGCCTCTGTGAAAGGGTTCTGTAACTTGTCTTTACATTATATAGATTTTGGGTAGCTAAAATTACGAGTTGATCGAGATTAACGGTACATTTTCTGCAATAATTTTTAATGTATATTTTAAGATTAGCTGACCTACTCTTTTGGAGCTATGAGCGATCCAGCCACTGAGACTAAAACCCTTGACCGGCACGAGTGCCGCGCCTGCGGCTACGTCTACAATCCGAAAAAGGGCGATCCTAAAATTGATATTGCCCCGGGCACGGCTTTTGAAGATTTGCCCATGACTTGGGTCTGTCCCGTTTGCGCGGCGCGCAAGCCGATGTTTCAAAACCTCGGTCAGCAGGAAGGAGTTTCGGGATTTAAGGCAAATCAGCGCTACGGTGTCGGTGTGAACGGCATGACTGAAGGTCAGAAAAGTTTGCTAATTTTTGGCGGCTTGGTCGTTGGTTTCTTGTTGTTACTTAGTATGTATGGTTTGCAGTAAAACGATTGTGAGATTTTGGCAACGAATTGTAATGTTATTGGCGGCTGCACTCATCTGTACGAGTTGCAGCACGATCGGTTCTGTGAGTTACAACCCCTGGCAGGTGATTTCCTTGCCGACGTCCGCTAATTTGCAGGATATTGCCTTTACGGGTAATGACGATCGCCACGGCTGGGTTGTCGGTTCGGAGGCGACTTTGTTTGAAACCACCGACGGCGGGACTAACTGGAAGCCGATGGCTCTAGATATTGATGAGCCGAGGTCGCGTTTCTCGTCGGTGAGTTTTTCGGGTTCCGAAGGCTGGATAGTCGGCCAGCCTTCGGTTTTGCTCCACACGAACGATGAGGGCAAATCTTGGACGCGGATTGCTTTGAGCTCTCAGTTACCGGGTTCTCCAAGTACGATCGCAGCTATTGGCCCAAATACGGCTGACATGACGACGGATGTCGGAGCAATTTACCGGACTTCTGATGGCGGCAAAAATTGGAAAGCGATCGTCCAAGATTCTTTTGGGGTAGTTCGCAATATCAACCGTTCAGAAGACGGGCAGTATGTTGCGGTATCCTCGAAAGGCAATTTCTACTCGGTGTGGAAACCAGGACAAGAATCTTGGGAACCCCACAACCGCAACAGTTCTCGCCGCCTGCAAAATATGGGCTTTACCAAGGACGGGCGTTTGTGGATGCTCGCCCGCGGCGGTCAAATTCAGTTTAGCGATCCGTCGAATCCTGAAGGTTGGGGAAAACCGTTTTTTCCCGATCGCAAGGCGAGTTGGGGTTTGCTAGACATGGCTTACCGAACTGATAATGAAGTTTGGGTAGCCGGTGGTGGCGGTAATTTGCTGTGCAGTTTGGACGGCGGGAAAACTTGGCAAAAAGACCGCGAAGTTGAAGATGTTCCTGCTAATTTTTACAGGATTGTCTTTATGGGCCCCGATCGCGGATTTATTATCGGAGCCAGCGGTACTCTACTGAAATATCAAGGTTCAGCGCAAGCTGCTTGATAGTAGAATAGTAATAGAGATTGTCTGTCGATTTGTTGTTGAAAGGAGGATTCTACATGGCCGGTACAACTGGAGAACGTCCGTTTGGGGACATTATTACAAGTATCCGTTATTGGGTAATTCACAGCATCACCATTCCAGCTTTATTTGTTGCTGGATGGCTGTTTGTGCAAACGGGTTTGGCTTACGATGCTTTCGGAACTCCTCGCCCCAACCAGTATTTCACACCGCAGCGCGAAGAAGTGCCGATTATCTCGGATCGCTTTGAAGCTAAGAAACAAGTTGATCAGTTCATTGCCAAGTAATTTAACAAGGAGTTGGAAAAATGACTAGCAGAACGCCAAACAATGAGCCGATTTCGTATCCGATTTTTACGGTACGCTGGTTGGCAGTTCATACTTTAGGTGTCCCAACAATTTTCTTTTTGGGCGCGATCGCAGCAATGCAATTTATTCAACGATAGGAGTTTACAATGCCTGAGCGCGTTCCCAATCCCAACGAGCAGCCCGTCGAGTTAAATCGGACTTCCCTATATTTGGGTTTGTTGATGATTTTTACTCTGGGTATTTTGTTCTCCAGTTATTTCTTTAATTAACTGGTGACGCGAGTTTGATGTCTGTAGTTCGATCGAATTTGTTTTGCTGTGAATTAGTGAGGTGACGGCTATGTTTAGTGAAAGTGGCAGAATTCCATTGTGGCTGGTAGCTACTGTCGCAGGCCTCGGTGCTCTGAGCATTTTGGCTCTTTTCTTCTACGGCGCTTATGCCGGTTTGGGTTCTTCGATGTAAGGACAATTTGGCATATTTTTATGCCTCTAACCCCCCTTTTTTAAGGGGGGTTTTAATTATAAAAGAAGGAAGAAGGAAGAAGAAAGAAGGAAGAAGGAAGAAGGATATATAGCGGTTCTCGCTCTGGATGAGGTAGGCGAGATTCTGCGAATTCGGGTTGAGATCACGAGTTTTTACATCCAGAAACCAGAACAATAGGCACAAGCAATTACCTTTTTCCAAATTAGCACACATACCTCATATGAGAGCTGGAAAGGCTATAGACTGCAAGGGCTTCAGCAATTAAGAACGCGATCGCCCTCAGGCGGATTTGTGAGAGTGAAAGTGTTGATTATTTAGCAAATTTATAAGATTTTGGTGCAACGATCGCAGTGCTAACTTTTGGGCGGGGTGGAAATTTGCGACAATGAGCAGATTAATTGGCAGATTAATGCACTTGGACGACATGGGGTCGGGTTTAAAACGAGTATCGCAGCAGCAAGTCGGTTAAAACGACGGAAACATGATTAATGTTGAGTTTGATTGGAGATGATGCGGGGGCGCTGGCTGCGTGTGGGATCGGGCTGCGCGATCGCTCGAATCTTGACTCGCTCCGGATTGGTGGTCGTTAGAATAGCATTAGGAAGGAGTAGGAAATATTTGTATAGTTATGACTGCTGTTGCTGCAAAACGCTTTACTATCGCTGAATATCACCGCCTGGGTGAATTGGGTTTTTTTGAACCGCACGATCGGGTAGAGTTGATTAGAGGAGAAATCGTACTGCTGCCACAAAATACAACATTCCACTCGGATTGCTATGCTAATTTGGTTGATTCTCTAGTTATACTTTTGGGCGATCGCGCGATCGTGCGGGGACAACAACCGATTATTTTGTATGGTGAGAGCGAAACTGTGCCGGATGCGGTAGTTGCTCGCAATCGAGCTGATGATTATTTGGCTTCTACACCGGAACCTGCGGATATTTTGTTGGTAGTTGAGATTGCTGGTGCGACTTTGAGTTACGCTCAGAGGGAAAAATTATCGGTTTATGCTGAAGATGGCATCTCGGATTACTGGATATTGAATTTAGTCGATAATTGCCTAGAAATTTATCACGATCCGTATCAAGATAATCAAGGTAGGTTTGGTTACAGGTTGAAAAGAATTGTTTTGCCGCATGAAACGGTGGGAATGCTGTGTTTCCCAGATTTTTGTCTTGATTTATCGAGGATATTTCCGGCGCCGGATGATGTTTAATATGATTGAGAAGCTGTCTTTTGGCATAACTATAGTAAAGTTAGATCCTGCGGACTTGAGTTTTATGTTGAGGCTGTTAGTCGAAAATTGCTTGCATTCCTCACGACGATCGAACAAATTTGATGTTTGGTGATGAATCGGGGAAGTCTCAGGTTGACCACCACCACCCGAAATTTACATATAACTTATCGTAGTTCTCAGAAATATGAGTTAGGTTTGGGGTAATCGGGAAAAAGGTAATTCGGAATTGGCAATCACCGAAAAGCTGGGGCTTGGGCATCTAGTGTCGTGATTTCTTACCAATCACCAATTACCATAAGCCGGCCTCATCTTTTTAAGAAAGACTATAAATGAGTCTGTAAGCCAGATGTTTGGTGTCTGTAGGATTCGCACCACTGCCAAAATTGCTCCCAAAATCGCCTCTTGGTGCGGGACGGATTGTGAAAATAGCCAAAAGTTGCGAGTAGAATGGTGCAAGAGCCGATCGCTCGATCGTAGTCCATAGCGAAATATGACCCCACCGCAGCCGCCCCGCAAACCTCAAACCGTCTTGGGTGCGATTACCCAAGCAGTCCAGACAATTGCTAAGGTTAATTTTAACCAGCTAGCCCTGAAACCGAATGCCAAAGTACCCGAACTCTGGGTGCAGGATGCGGGTGCAGCTAAAGCTGAGGTATATCCGCTATTGGGCGATCGATATTTGTTAGGTCGATCGTCCAAAGCTTCAGATATTGTAGTTCGCAACCCCGTTGTTAGTCACGTCCACCTATCCCTAGCACGGGATACTCGACGGCGCACACCTTTTGTAATCAAAGACGAAGACTCTACAAACGGCATTTACAGGGGAAAAAGACGAATTAAAAGTATGTCCCTGCGTCACGGAGACGTGTTCACATTAGGCCCACCGGAACTCGCCGCCGCCGTTAGAGTTCAGTACGTAGATCCGCCACCTTGGTATTTAGAATTTTTGCGCTACAGCTTTTACGGTGTCAGCGGAATCACCACTCTAATCGCTATTTTGGTTGGTGTTGAATCAACTAAGTTTCAAGTACGGCCTCTACCGAGAAGCATTAATGGGCCCGTGATAGTTTACGCCCGCGACGGTCAAACTCCGCTGCGTCCTCCTCAGAATAACGCTCACTTAGAATTAAAGAAATTGCAGGATTTTTCGCCTTATTTATCCAAGGCGGTACTGGCTTCGGAAGACAGCCGCTACAACTGGCACGTAGGGGTAGATCCGCTGGGGATTTTGCGGGCGCTATTGACAAATGTTCGCGGGGGAGGAATTCGCGAAGGTGGCAGCACTTTGACGCAGCAGTTAGCGAGGAGTTTGTTTCGAGATTATGTAGGTACTCAAGATTCGGGGGGACGCAAGTTCCGGGAAGCCGTGGTTGCGTTGAAACTGGAGACTTATTACAGCAAAGATGAGCTGTTGCTGACTTATTTAAATCGAGTGTTTTTGGGAATTGACCTCTACGGTTTTGAGGATGCGTCTCGATTTTATTTTGCCAAGTCGGCGAAGGACTTGAGTTTGTCTGAGGCGGCGACTTTGGCGGGTATTTTGCCCGGGCCAAACAGTTTCAATCCGATTCAAAATTATCAGTTGGCGGTGCAGTATCGCGATCGGGTAATCGAACGAATGCGCGCGATGGGGACAGTTTCTCAGGAAGAAGCCGATCGCGCGAGGCGATCGCGAATTGACATCAATCCCAAAGCCCGCCAATACCTCCAAAGTACGATCGCGCCTTATTTCTACAATTATGTCTTTGACGAATTGGAGTTTTTGTTGGGGGAGCAGTTAGCCAGAGAAGGGAATTTTATTGTAGAAACAGGCTTGAATCCCAGCCTGCAAAAAGTAGCTGAAGCTTCCCTCAAAAATGCCGTCGAAAATGCGGGAGCGAGTGCAGGTTTTTCTCAAGGAGCCGTCGTAACTCTCAATACTAAAACAGGAGAAGTCTTAGCTTTAGTTGGGGGCGTAGATTACTTGCAAAGTCAGTTTAATCGGGCAACCCAAGCATTGAGACAGCCCGGTTCTACATTTAAGATTTTCACCTATACAGCCGCCCTAGAACGCGGCATACCAGCCAGCAAAACTTATTCTTGCGAGCCACTTTCCTGGGGGGGACAAAGTTACAACGGCTGCGCCAGAACCAGCGGTAGTGCGGATATGTATCGGGGTTTAGCACAGTCGGAAAATCCCGTTGCTTTGAGAGTCGCCCAAGATGTCGGTTTAGACAATGTAGTGGAGATGGCGAGACGTTTGGGAATTACATCTCCCCTGCGTTCTGCCCCTGGTTTGGTATTAGGTGAAAGTGAAGTTAATGTATTGCAATTAACGGGTGCGTTCGGAGTTTTAGCGAATCGGGGTTTGGGGAATCGCCCCCACGTAATCAAGCGAATTATTGATAGCAGCGACTGCAAAGATCGAAATGATTTTAAAAGTTGTCGGGTGATTTATGATTATCAAAAAGATGGCGTTGCTAACCGGCAGTTAGTTTCTGAAGGGGTAGCGGATACGATGACTGATATGCTGCAAGGAGTTGTCCGGGGAGGTACTGGTAGCAGTGCTGCTTTGGGGTTGGGAGAAGCTGGAAAAACAGGCACAACTAATGATAATAAAGATTTGTGGTTTGTTGGTTATATTCCCAGCGAGCAAATGGTGACAGGAGTTTGGTTGGGAAATGATGATAATTCTCCGACTGGCGGAGGTAGTGCAAATGCTGCTCAGTTGTGGGGAGAATATATGCGGCAGGTGGCGCGTTGAAAATAGGTTCGTAGTGAGGACTTTAGTCCTTCTTTTCCACTTTTGTAGGGTGTGTCGCCATCAACAATCCGTAAATTAAATCGACAATCTCATGGCGACGCACCTTAAATAATAGTTGAGGAAACAAACCAACAATTGTTGTGTAGCACTTTTTTGACAACTGGTATAATATCACATCCGGTCGATTACCATAACACAAACGGTTTGTAGTGTGGACTTTAGTCCGCAGTATGTTGCGGACTAAAGTCCACACTACGAACGCTCAATTGTGTTTGTCAGGTGCGTCGCTATGAGATTGTCTGTCTTGTTTGGAGATTTTTCAAGGGCGACACACCCTACAACTACTTCCGTAGATTCTGCCCCAATTATTCCGCTGATTTTACAATCTGGGAAACAGGCCGACAGCCTGACAATATTGAGTGCAAATTGACGACATTTCCGATTACGGCGATCGCAGGTGCGGAAAATCCAGCGGCCTCAACTTGCTCTACAATTGTACTCAAAGTGCCGATCAATTCTTCTTGTTCCGGGCGCGTTCCCCAGCGCACTAAGGCTATGGGCGTTTCTGCACTCAATTCGGCTGCTGTTAATTCGCCGACTATATAAGGTAAATTGTGGATTCCCATGTATACTACAATGGTTTCGGAGCCACGGGCGATCGCCTGCCAATTTACCTCTGGCCGATATTTTCCCGCTGATTCGTGGCCGGTGACAAAGGTGACTGACGAACTGTACGATCGATGTGTCAGAGGAATTCCCGCATAAGCCGGGGCCGCAATCCCAGAAGTGACACCGGGTACAACTTCTACAGAAACTCCAGCTTTGACCAAATCTTCCATTTCTTCGCCGCCGCGCCCGAAAATAAATGGATCGCCGCCTTTGAGACGAACTACGATCGCATTATCTTGAGCTTTTTCGATCATTAGCTGAGTAGTTTCGTCCTGCATTAACGAGTGACGCCCTTTGCGTTTGCCGGCATCGATTCGTTCTGCTTGGGGGTTGATGACTGCCAAAATTTGAGGGCTGACTAAGGCGTCGTAAATCACCACATCTGCACACTCTAACAGAGCTTTTCCCTTTAAAGTCATCAAGCCCGGATCTCCGGGGCCTGCACCTACTAAATACACTTTACCTAAAGACATTTTTCTGGATTCCTTTACGTCTTCTGTGTCTCTGCGGTTCATTTTTGAATTAAATTATGAATTAAGTCTGCTAATTCTACACTTGCGCCTAGAGGATTTGCGAGATGAAGCTCTGCTGTGGGAAATTGCTGCTGTAGCTGATCGACATTTTTGGCGATCGCATCTGTAATTCCTCCATTAAACAAGAAGTATGGCACAATTCCTATTTGCTGCTGTCCACCGCGAACTAAATTGTCGATTTGTTCTGACAAACTCGGCTTTACCGACCAATAAGCTGTCTCTGCACTGAGTTGGCTGGCGATTTCTTCAACTGTCGAGTTACCTCCGGGGCGGCGGCTACCGTGGGATAGTAAAATCCATTTTGGCGATAACAAATTGGGGAGAAAAGCTACTGCTTGCATCTGAGTTTTTAGCAAGTTTGTTAAGCCTGCTGCTTGAGTACCTAAATGCGGGCGCACTTCTATTTTTAGTTTGGAACCAAAAGTTTTTTGGGCAATTTCCACCTCTGTCGGGATGTCGTCGGCGACATGAACTCCCGGTAATAGAAATACAGGGAGAATTTGCAATTCTGTCAGTCCGAGGGAAAGGGTATGTTCCCCAAAATTGCTAATTTGTTCGTGGAGTGGCGCGGGGCCGAGTTCTAGGGTAGCGGTGGCTACTGCGGAGAACGAGTCAGGCAATTTTTGAGACAGCAGTTGACTTAGATTTTCCAAACCTAGTTGGGGTCTGGGGTCGCGGCTGCCGTGGGAAACTAATAAATAGGTCGATCGCAATTTCAATATGGATGTGATGTTTATGTTCGATGATGATTTCAAATAATTATAACACCAGAGGGTGCGTGAGATCAGGCAGATTAGACGGCGGTTGAAACCGCGTCTACACAAACGATGTCCGCCTCCGCGGACTGAAGATAAGATCAGACGTGCGGTTGAAACCGCCCGGTATTCAACCCGCGGAGGCGCGTGAGTGTTTGTGTAGACGCGGTTTCTAACCGCCCTGTCTTCTTCAACCCGCGGAGGCGCGTGAGTGTTTGTGTAGACGCGGTTTCTAACCGCCTTGTCTTCTTCAACTAACCGCCCGGTTTTCTAGCAATTTCAACTACAATTCTTGTCGCATTCGGTTAATTTTGCTGACAGGGCATCGAGGTGCCGCAGCCACTGAATGCCGCCTACCCAACTGCGATATGGGAGGTGTCCGATTGGTGCTTGCTGAGTAAATTTAACTTTTCCTGGACTGGTAGTTGAATTGTATGTTGGCCAGTTTACCCGATCGCAAAATCTGACATAATCTCCCTTGACACTTTCGTAGATTTGCTTTTGGACGCTGAAGCCAAACCGACCTTGACTGTAGTGCAGCCACAGGCGATCGACTGTTTGCAAATCTTCGCATGGTAACTTATAAATTTGGCTGACTTCTAGCTGAGTTCCCGGTGTCAGCGACAGACACTGACACATTACAGCCCAAGTTTCGCGATCGGCTTCTTTCCACTTTTTTGTTGACAAAAAATACCGCAGTTTGGTATAATCAACTCCCGCTGCTGAAATCATGGTAAAATCAAAATCTGAAATCGCAGATGAGGAAACAGTTTCTGCGTAATTGGCGACTAATTTCGGTGCTAAAACTGGATACTCAGTAGCTGGAAGCACTTTTAAATAAGAAATTATTTTGGTATCAATGAGATTAAGAACTATCGGATTTTCTTGCGAAACAGAATCAGGATCGCGCACATCTAAAACTGCCTTAATATCTTGCAAAACTTCCTCGGCAAAACTGTAGCGCTGAGCAAGATGAGTGTGCAGCAATTTATCTAAAATTTCACCTAAATCGGCCCTAATAGTCGTACCTTTGGGGAGAAACTCTCGCCAGTACCAGCGCTCGGTTTTATAATCATACATATCCAACGGCGGAACCTGCGTCATCAGGCGAATGCAAGTAACACCTAAACTGTAAAGGTCGCTAGCAGGAAATACTTTACCGCGCATTTGTTCGGGGGCGACATAATCTTGACTTCCGATGAGGGTTGCTGAACGGAGTAAAGCTGAATCAGTCAGCAATTTGGCAATGCCAAAATCGATTAATACGAGTTTGTTGTCGGACAGGCGGCGGATAATATTTTCCGGTTTGACATCGCGGTGAATGACGCGCTTGTCGTGGATGAATTGCAGCACGGGTAATAGGTCTTGCAGCAGTTGCCAAATTTGATTTTCATCGCAGACACTCTGGTCTAATTCTTGCTTGAGAGTCGGCCCATCTATAAACTCTTGAACTAAATAAATATGACTTTCTTGTTCAAAAGCTGCTAATAATGTGGGAATTTGCGGGTGTTTTCCCAATTCGTCTAAACGGACTGCTTCTTGGTGGAATAATTCAACAGCTTTCTTGAAGATTTCGGGATCGCGGTCATGAAAATAAAATTGCTTGACAGCGCAGCGTGGTTGTGATGGAATGTCTTCATCAATGGCAAGGAAAGTTTTGCCGAATCCGCCTTTACCTAAGACTTGAATTGGGCGATACCGCTGTCTCAATAACAGATTAAAGCCACAGTTTAAGCAAAGTTCTGCGGTGTTGGGGTTTTCGGGTTTTTGACATTCTGGATTTACGCAGTAACTCATATTGATTTGGGATTTTTTTTAAACGAACCGCGAAGGCGCTAGGGTACTAAGGAACAAGAGGAGAAGGAAGACGGAATTCATGCAGATGCAGATGGCGGTTGAAACCGCGTCTATAGAACCCATTTGACATCTTTGAGTTTTTGGGTTGGGTGACGAGAAATACCTAGATTAACCCGGTTTCTGAGATTTACGCCCGGGGCAAGAAACCGGGTTTCTACGAGTTTTTGGGTTGGTCACGAGAAATACCGAGAGAAACCCGGTTTCTGAGATTTACGCAGAATAGATCTCAAATGGGTTCTATACAAACGATTTCCACTCGCCTGCGGTCTCTAAAGAAGATAATGTTATTTTAACCGCCTGGTCTTCAACCCGGGAAGTCCGCGTGAGTGTTTGACAAGAAGCGGTTTTAACCCCCCGGTTTTCTGGGGCGCGGAATTATTGCTGTTGGCGAAGCCCGCCGGAGGCTAGGCCAACGAAGACGATCGCCCAAACCGACTATTGTGCTAAACTCACGCTGTATTGGGAATTTGAAGCGCAAGCGATCGGTCTGGTTCAGGGAGGCTGAAAAATATTTTTGCTTTACCCCTAGACTTGTGCTGGAATATAGTGCTATAGTTAGAAACGTTATGGCGAGTGTAGCCAAGTGGTTAAGGCAGTGGTTTGTGGTACCACCATTCGTGGGTTCAATTCCCATCATTCGCCCTTTTAATTTGATTGTGCAAACACAGACGCCCGTTGGGTGCATCGCCTCCGCGACGGCGGTTGAAACCGCGTCTACACAAACAATGTCCGCCTCCGCGGACTGAAGAAGGTGACAAGATTTTTATCGTCTTCGTCTTCA
Source organism: Microcoleus sp. bin38.metabat.b11b12b14.051 (assembly GCF_013299165.1). Taxonomy (NCBI): domain Bacteria; kingdom Bacillati; phylum Cyanobacteriota; class Cyanophyceae; order Oscillatoriales; family Microcoleaceae; genus Microcoleus; species Microcoleus sp. bin38.metabat.b11b12b14.051. The sequence goes on along the minus strand of NZ_JAAFKD010000014.1, from coordinate 99,332 downwards.
ACCCGCGGAGGCGGGTTTCGTCTGTGTAGACGCGGTTTCTAACCGCCGGGTCTTCTGAAGAAGGTAACGTGATTTTTATTGCCCGGTCTTCGTCTTCAACCCGCGGAGGCGGGTTTCGTCTGTGTAGACGCGGTTTCTAACCGCCGGGTCTTCTTAACCGGTGCTTAACCGGTGCGATGCACACCTACAAATTCAATTGGTGGGCGATGCACACCCTACGAATCTATAGAACCGATTTGACATCTTTGAGTTTTTGGGTTGGGTGACGAGAAATACCGAGATTAACCCGGTTTCTGAGATTTACGCGCGGGGCAAGAAACCGGGTTTCTACGAGTTTTTGGGTTGGTCACGAGAAATACCGAGAGAAACCCGGTTTCTGAGATTTACGCAGAATAGATCTCAAATGGGTTCTATATGCTAATCTTAAATCCAATCTAAAATCTAAAATCCAAAATCTAAAATCAAAGTATGCCATCTTTAGTAACAGAAGATTGGGGATATAAATTTAGTGGCGATCGCACAATTAGTAAGTTTATTGGCCAAGTTGAAGGAGACGCGGCTTTAGCGAAATATTGCGATTGGGAATGCAGAGATCGGGCGGAAGTTGTAATGTCGGAAATAGCCGGCCAATCTCCGAGTCTTTTCTACGTGCGGCGCCAAAAGGTAAATGAGAGATTTTCGGAAGAGGAAATCTGGGAATTGGTGCTTGCTACGGATCGAGATGATTGTGAATTACCCGAATTGTTGCAAAAAGCCGATCGCACTTTACGATTGTTAGCAACTGTACGCATAGAAGATGGAATCGGTGGCTTAAAACTGCTGGATGCTGGATTGGTAGCGACTCCGAGAGGTAGAAAAGATGGATATGCTTTGCCGGTACAGTTGCGACTTTTGCCGAAAAGTAGATCGCCAATTCCTGCAAAGTCGATCGCCCGCATTCAACAAATGCCATTCTGGAACGATAGACACATACCGAGTACCGAACAATTAAAAGTTTGGCACACTTTCTTGAATGTGGAAAAACGCATCGCCGAAGCGCGTCAATTTTGCGTACCTTTCCGCGCGCACAACTATGATTCTGGCTTCAAAATCGTTACTTTTGAAATCGATCGCAATTCGGCAACTCTTGACGGCTACGATGAGAATCCCTTACAAATCGGCGACTTTCGCGAAAGGCTGAAACAAGCCAGAAATGAAGACATTATTTTGTTTGATTCGCCGCCCGGAAGCAGAAGCGGGCGTGACGGCGAGACTTTGGGTAGTATTGCCGAAATTGAGTTCGATCGTGGTAAGTTACGGATTAAGTTAGATGTTGATTTGGGCGATCGCCTGGCGGGTGGCAGATATCAACTACCCAAACAAGGATTTTTGTATTTCGAGGCGGCGGGCGATATCAGTCAGATCGATCGCAAAAAGAAAGCTTTAAAAATGCTGACAGATGGGCGCGCTCAAAATCCCTATTTAAGCGAGTTTATATTCGACTCTTCCCAGGCGAGAATTCCCGACAAGCTGGTTAAGTTGGATCGGGAAGACTTATTAAATCGCAATGCTAATGATGATCAACTCGCCGCCGTAGAAATGGTGCTTTCGGCGCGGGATTTAATTCTAATTCAAGGCCCGCCGGGAACCGGGAAAACGACGGTGATTGCCGAAATTTGCTATCAAATTGCGCGTCAGGGTGGGAAAACTCTGATTGCTTCCCAAGCTAATTTAGCCGTTGATAATGCTTTGAGTAGGCTGGTGCACAATCCGGCGATTCGGGCTTTGCGGAAGGGAAAAGCCCATAAGGTACAGGAGGAAGGCCAGCCGTTTTTGGAAGAAAATGCGATCGGCACTTGGCTGCAAAATACGGCGATTGATTGCGAACAAAAGCTATCGCAGCGTCAAGTTAATGTGACATCTTTGCGGCAGTTGTTGGCAGATTTCGACAGATTTAATGCCTACTTTGCTGCTGAAAGAGCTTTTTTTAAAGAACAAAAACATCTGCACGACGGGAAAGCAGATATTGAGGAAAAGTTGACCGCGCAATCAGCAGCGTATCAAGAAAGTTTAACCGCAAAAAGTGAGATTGCATTTTTATTTGATGGGCTGGCTAATCTGCTATCTGCGCCGGAGATTAACTGGGAATCTTCGGAAGTTGCCGAGTTTATGCCGAAACTAAAACCTTATTCTGAAGATAATGTTTTAGTTGAAAACTTTATGGCGAATGTGCGGATTTGCGTGAATCATACTATTCAAATAGGATTCGATCGCCCGACGTGCGGCGCGTTTGGGATTGCGGTTTGGTTGCGGGAAACTGTAGCAGCGCAAATATCGGAATTTAAGACGGCTTGCGATCGCGCTGAGGAAGCTTGTCACGCTATGTCAGGGGTTGCGGAATCGTTGCGGATGTCGCGCCAGTTATCGGATGCAGTCAATCAGCTACAATTGGGCGACAAGCAAAATCAGACACACCGCCACAATCTCGAACAGAAAATCAGTAATTTGGAACTGCGAAAAGCCGAAATTGCCGCCGTTGTTGTCGCCGTTGCGGGATGGATTGAGACGGCGGATACGGGATTGTATGAAGTCGTGAAAGCTTGCTGGGAAACGGGCGCGATGCTCACGGATGATATGGTAGAATTGCCCGCAGGACTTTTGAAAATTGCCCGTCAGCTCAAAATGCCGATCGTCCCGCCGAAGTGTAAAGTCAGTTTACCTGATCTGGATCGGTTGCGACAAGCCCTATCCCACGAAGCCAACGCAGGTTTTAAGGACATTCAAGGGCAACAATTCCGGTTTAGCGAGTTTTTGCACCTAAATTTGAGTCAAACGCCGATCGTGCTCACTGTGGGCGATCGCGCACAATGGCAACAATTAGCCAGAGACTTCGCCAGCTATTCCCAAATTAGTGCCAGTCAACGCAAATTTATCATCGACAAAGCCAGCACTTTCTTAGCTAACATCCAACAATTTTACAGTGAAGCCTTGCAGCCAACTCAAATCCAGGCAACTTGCGATCGCCTAGTCAAAGAATTGCTGCACAGCATCCTCGGAAACGCCCGCCAGTGCATAGTTCCCCTAAAAACCGAAACCGAACAACAACTAATTAAACAGCAACAATTATTAGATAAAATAGGTCAAACCGTCAGCCAGCAGCAAATATCCGCCGCCCAACTTCAGGTAGAAACAGCGCAGCAAGCAGCCAACTTAAAAATTAGCGAAGTTACGAATCTATTGCAAGCAATTGTCGCATTACCAAATGTACCAGAAAAGTTGAGGATTTTAGCCGAACAATATCTCGCGCAGAAGTCGAATATTTGGGAACAACCGCAGCAGTTTGTCAAACAAGTTGACGTTTGGAAAAGTAGCATTATTCAACTTGAGAAATCCATTACTGAATTACATCCATTCTGCATTTTGGAAGTCATCAAAACTACTCTTGATGAGCAATTATCCCCCCTGCAAATTGCCGCCACAGCTTCCCAACAGCAACTCGCACAACTGCAAACAGAATTAAGCGAAATTACGGCTCAACTTCAACAGCAACAACCCGCGCCAGAATTAATCGGAGAGAGAAGTTGGTGGGAATCAGCATGGCAAAATATCCCGACTAAATACCAGATAGAAGTCCCGATTACGGGATTATTTAACGTAGATTTTTTAAGCAAAATCAAGCGTATATTCAAACATTGGCAGCGGGAATTAGAACGAGAAGAAACAGCCCTCAATCGTTCTCAAAACTTAGTCACAGATTGGATTGAAAAACTCCGCAATCCCTCAGAGAAAGACCGCAACGATTTAAAACAAATTTATATTGACAATGCGAACGTCATCGGCATTACCTGCGTACAAGCTGCGAGTTTCGATTTTAGCAAAAACTTTCCCAGCTTTGATGCAGTCATCATTGACGAAGTGAGCAAATGCACTCCGCCAGAATTATTAATTCCGGCTTTGAAGGGCAGAAAATTAGTATTAGTGGGCGATCACAGACAATTACCGCCAATGTTTAATCAAAGTACAATCGATGATATCGCCGAAGATATTGGTTGTACGGGAGATGAACTTAGCTTTATCAAAGAATCGCTGTTCAAAATATTGTTTGAAAATGCAGGCGACGGTATCAAAAAAATGCTGACAACTCAATACCGAATGCACCCGCAAATCATGGGCGCAATCAATCAGTTTTACCAGCAAAAGCTCAATTGCGGGATTTTGGAAGCAGACACGAGGCGCGCGCACCATCTCACAGGTGAGATCATTAAAGAACACAATCACATCCTGTGGGTGAAAACGCCCGTGGGACAAGGGTTTGAAGAGGGGAAACAGGGTACTTCGCGGTTGAATGTCAAGGAGATAGATGCGATCGAGCTTTTGTGCGAACAGATGGAAACCGCTTGGCGGCCTAAAATGGTACAGGGTGAACCACCGAAGGAAATCGGAATCATTACTTTTTACGGTGCTCAATTGAATGCAATTAAAGATAGAATCGCCTCCGAAAGATTCCCATCTTTGAGCATTCGTACTGGTACGGTTGACATATTTCAAGGCATGGAAAGACCTGTAATTATCGTCAGCACAGTATGTAATAATGTTAGGGGCGATATTGGATTTGCTAAGGAACCGGAACGGGTGAATGTGGCTTTTTCGCGCGCCCAGGAATTGCTGATAGTTGTCGGCTGTCACGATTTATTTACCCAACAAACAGGTACTGTGGGAAAAATGTATCAGGAAGTTTCAAAAACGGTGCGTCATTGCGGAGGTTTTGTAGATGTTGCTAGCATCCTCAACTAAACAAATTGACTCGAATTTAACTTCGCTAGCGGCACAAATTGAGCAAGAAAACCCTGGCTTGTCAGTGTTGGCGGCGCGTCAATTCCGCTTTGCTATCCGCCAAACTCCGCTGGAAGTCGCGATTAGTGAACCGCGCGAGTTTAATGTGTTAGAAGAGTTCATTTTGCGGGCTGGTGTGGAGTTCGATCCCGCGCCGACTTTGCAGGAATTAGCCGATTTGCTGGGGTTGGATCAGGTTTTTGTGAAGACTGCGGCGACGAATTTGGTTAATTTGGATATTTTGGATGTCGCGGATCATGGTAGAATTACGATCGCGCCCCAAGGTCAAGATTTTGTAGAAAAAGGTGCAGTTAGTCGATCGCAAATCCAATCAATTTACGCCATCTCCGATCCATTAAATCAAACTCTCACCTTCGGGTTCGATGCTTTACCCGCAGAATCGCTCAACTTACCAAATTTAGCAGAGTTAGTCTCACTCGAACATCAAATTAGCGACCTTGCAGAGTTAAGCATAACAGAAATGCAGCCGTTGATTCAAGCTTCCGGCTTAGGAATCCACGCCCCAGCCAATGGCAAAATTGTGTCTGAGTGCGCTGTTATCGGCGACGATATGGATATTTGGCAAATTGTATCAGTTTTTGTGTTGCTGGATGCGATCGCAAATAAAACCACCATCCAAGCCCGACAGGGAAAACAAATATTAGAAACAGCATCAAATCGGCTAAATGAGCTCGAATCTCAGCAGAAATTGTTGAATGAATTGTGCAAATCCACCGCAGAAATCCCACAACCTGAGTCAGAAACAATCCCGGTTCCAAAAACTCCTAAAAAGTCATCAAAGAAGAAAGCCAAGGAAATCGAGTCGGGAAACAAGTAATCTGCGGACTAAAGTCCTCACTACAAACCTGGTTCGTAGTGCGGACTTCAGTCCGCATTTACTCAAAATTATTGAGAAAATTAGTATTTTAATGATTGACAATATACTGTAATTTCGCTAAAATTTGTAGTTACGCGATATCAGGTATTTCTAATCGTATACGATTCAAAAAATGAGGTAATTGTGCAATGGACAAACTAGCTCAATATCGTCAATACGTTCAGACATTAATCACCCGTTATGCCGAAGAAGATGTTTCTAATGATGAAGTCGAAGTGCAACTTATCTGCGACACAGAACGAGATCATTATCAGTGGATGAATGTCGGCTGGGAACACCTTAACCGAATTTATCGAAGCATCATTCACATTGACATCAAAGATGGAAAAATCTGGCTTCAGCAAAATTTGACCGACCAAGATCCTGCGAAAGAATTAGTTGAAATGGGAGTGTCAAGAGAGGATATCGTTTTGGGATTGCAACCGCCATACAAACGACCGTATACTGATTATGGTGTAGCTTAAACAGTTGACAGTTGACAGTTGACAGTTGACAGATGTCCACTTAGTATAGGGCGCGTCTCTTGGGAAAATCCCAATTATTTTGCATTCGCTTCTGTGACGCACCCTACAATGATTCTATTGAGCTTTAACGCATTTCAGCATCCGCAAAGTAGCCGCCGCCGCGTAATTCCGCTTTGCAGAATCATCGGGAGCAAAACGAGTTCCAACTTCGTTGAGAGGCGAAGCTACACTACAATAACCAGACATTTGAGTAATAATAGCAGCAGCCCAATGATTCTGAGTATCCGAAAAACCTTGCTGCGGCCGATCTGAAACTAATTCCGGCTGCTTTCCCCGCGCAGATAAACCAAATTCTCCTGCTCTTCGCAGCACCGCCATCAATTCAGCGCGAGTCACTGATTGCATCGGTTTAAAAGTGCCATCTGTATAGCCACTAACTATTTTATTTTCCCGCGCAAATTTAACTTTTCCGGCACTCCATCTGGTGCTATCAACGTCGCTATAGGGACGGGTAGAAACATTGCTAGGAAATGTGATATTAGCACCTGGGATTCCTTTTAAAGATTCCAATACTAAAGATACTAATTGTTCTCTGGTAACGGCAAGTTGTGGCCGAAAGGTATTATCTTGAGCAAAGCCGGCGACAAATCCTAGCGCTACAGCTTCTTTTATTTCGGAAGCGTAGATATCGGTAGCAATATCTCCGAATGTATTTCCGCCGGTATTTCCGCCAGTATTTCCGCCAGTATTCCCGCCAGTATTTCCGCCAGTATTCCCGCCGGTATTTCCGCCGGTATTTCCGCCGGTATTTCCAGTTGTTCCTGGTGCGGGTTGACTGCTAGTTAAATAAAAGTGACCTAATACTTTGCCTTGATAAGCTCTTTTGGTGAAGCGCCAAGCTGGATCGAGGGTGATTTTCATAAAGCCGTTTGTGTCGCCGTTTGTGCGGCCGATGACGATGGGTTGATCGTTGGGATCGACGGGAATTCCCATTAGTAAAATATTGCCATCAATATTTTGCAAAATTAGGCTGTATTTTAATGCTAAATCGGTGCCGGCCATGCGGATAGAAAAGCCGTTGCTGTCGGTGGCCCGACCGCAAATGCCGGTGAAATCAAAGGTAACTAATAACGGATCGACTGTCACGGGATTAGAGCCGCTTTCGCTCCAGCACTTGCGTCTGTCTGTGACTTGTTCTACAATTAACAGTTGGTAGCCGCCTAAACCGCGGGGTTGGGCGATCGCAATTACTCGATCTTGGTTAATTTGGCTTTCGTCAAAAGTATATGCTTTCGCTGGAGCGATCGCCCCGAGTGTTAAAATTGCTGAACCGACAAAGGCGGCCGCTGCTCGTACCAGTGAATGTTTCATAGTTTTTCCCTATTTACCCATTGTTTTGGCGAGACATCTCTAGAATATGAAAAGCTCGCACATCTGAGACAACAAGATAGAATTTTACCATTACTTGTTCCGATAATGCTCAGTCCGATCAAATAAACATCATAAAATTGGTTCGATCGTGCGGACTTTAGTCATCGGAAAATTGATAGGACTAAAGTCTTCACTACGAACCAATTGAAAAATGGTGCGTTACACTCTGGTTAACGCACCTTAAAACAAATATTGAACAAGTGCCTTTTCTACTTAGCGGAACATACTGCTAACAGAACTATCTTCGTGAATCCGCCAAATAGTTTCGCCCAGCAAATTTGCTACCGAAAGCACCGTCAACTGCTTGAATCGGTTCTCTTCAGGTACGGGAATTGTATTTGTAACAATTACTTCTTCTAAGACTCCGCTAGACAAACGCTCGATCGCCGGATGCGAAAAAACTGCATGAGTAGCACAAGCATATACCTGTCTCGCACCTTCGCGGCGTAACAATCTCGCACCTTCGCAAATCGTGCCCGCAGTATCGATCATATCGTCCACTAACACGGCTGTTTTGCCTCTAACATCCCCGATGAGGTTCATCACTTCGGCGACGTTGTGAGCTTGGCGGCGCTTGTCAATAATTGCTAGGGGAGCATCGCCAAGCTTTTTGGCAAAAGCTCTCGCCCTAGCAACTCCGCCAACATCCGGCGAAACCACAACAATATCTGTCAACTGCTTGCTCGCGAGATAATCTAAAAGCACTGGCGAACCGTAAACATGATCGAAGGGAATGTCAAAATAACCTTGAATCTGAGCCGAGTGCAAATCCATACCCAAAATGCGATTTGCTCCGGCTTCAGTAATCAAATTAGCTACTAACTTGGCAGTAATTGACTCTCTGCCGGCTGTTTTGCGATCGGCCCTAGCATAACCATAGTAGGGAATCACGGCAGTAACTTGTCTTGCCGAAGCGCGACGACAAGCATCGATCATAATTAGTAATTCCATGAGGCGATCGTTCACCGGACAGCAAGTAGGCTGAATTAAGTAAACATCGCAACCCCGAATCGATTCTTGAATTTGAACGTAGAGTTCCCCATCAGCGAACCGCTTGCGAACCATCGGCCCCAAATCGATCCCCAAATAGCGAGCCACCTCTTGGGCGAGGGGAACGTTAGCAGAACCGGAGAACAGCCGCAGACGGTCGTGAGCGGAAACCGGCGGCTCGGGAAGCGGAAGCGGTAAAGTAGCAGAACGGATCACAGCAGGCCTCTTGCAAGACGTTTATTTAACCGCTATCTTACCATCGGAAATTAGAAATGTTCAGCCTATATTTGAAGAGATTTAACTTTCGGGGGGGCAGGAAGTGTTAAGTTAGGCGAACTGAATAGGACTTGCACAAATATGTCCGATAAACAGAGTTTATGGCAGGCTGTGGACAGTCAGAAGTACGATCGCACTTGTGGCTGTTTGTCTAAAAATTATGGCTACAGTCTGTTTGGGGCGGAGACTCCAAGTGCAGCCGCCCCAAATTCGGTGTGCGGCCCAAGCCCTCCGGGTTCAAGACGATCGAAACACCACCAACAGGCAATAAACTTGCAAAATACTGTAAAAAAGTTAAGAATCGGAAGCATACTCCTGATTTTTGAGATCAGGCAAAGCAAGGTAGAAATCGATGAGCTTAAGAGAACGGATTGACGCAGAAATCAAAGCAGCGATGAAGTCGAAGGACAAAGTTCGCTTGGAAACTGTTCGCGGCATCAAAAAAGTTATTCTCGAAAAAGAAGTCAGCCTGCGTCCTTCGGGACAAGAGACGCTGACAGAAGCTCATGAATTGGAAATTTTGATGCAAATAGCCAAACAGCGCCGGGATTCGATCGACCAATACCGCAAAGGTGGCCGCGAGGACTTAGTGGCACAAGAGGAGGCGGAGTTGGCAATTCTGGAAGAGTATTTGCCGGCGCAGATGTCAGACGAAGAGGTGAGTCAAGTGGTTGACGAGGTGATTGCGTCGGTGGGCGCTACTTCTGCTAAAGATATGGGCAAGGTGATGGGCAAGGCGATGCAGCAGCTTAAGGGCAAAGCTGATGGTAACAGAATTCAAGACATGGTGAAGGCAAAGCTTAACAGTTGACTGTTGGCGGTTGACTGTTGGCGGTTGGCGGTTGGCGGTTGACTGTTGGCGGTTGACTGTTGACTGTTGACTGTTGACTGTTGGCAGTTGACGGTTGACAGTTGGCAGTTGGCAGTTGGTGGTTGACAGTTGACTGTTGACTGTTGACTGTTGGCAGTTGGCAGTCAGGAGGGAGAATTTAGTGGTAAATCTTCTGGGGTTTGGCTTTGCGGACGGGTTTTAGGGGTCGATCGCAAAGCAACCAGAGGGAGTTTACCCCTCGTTGACCTGGAAAAAACCAAATTTCTCAAAGTTGCTCAAAAAAAATGTAAAATGCTAACTTTGGTCGGGACTGGGAACTACAGACAGTGAAGTAAACTCTGGGGCATTAAAGACCTAGAATTCTAAGTCTGCGATCGATCGCCTATTATTTAACAGTTTCTACTTAAACTTATGCAGCCACCTATTGCTATTGGAACTCTACTACAAAACCGCTACCGCTTGGTAAGTATTTTAGGTCAAGGGGGATTTGGCCGGACTTATTTAGTAGAAGATGAAGGGCGGTTTAAAGAACGCTGCGCCCTGAAGGAATTGATTCCAATGCAAAGCGGGCCTTACGTTTTGGAAAAATCGAAGGAATTGTTTCAAAGAGAGGCGGCTATACTTTACCAAATTGCCCACCCGCAAATTCCCCAGTTTCGGGCAATATTTGAAGAAAATCAACGTTTGTTTTTGGTGCAGGATTACGTGGAAGGGATGACTTACCGCGAACTTTTGCTCGATCGCACTTCCACAGGTAGCACCTTCAGCGAAGCCGAAGTTTTAGTATTTATAAGGCAAATGCTGCCGGTACTGGCTCACATCCACGCCCGGGGCATCATCCACCGCGACATCTCGCCAGAAAATATTATCCGCCGAGAAATGGACAAGTTGCCGGTACTGATTGACTTTGGAGTGGTGAAGGAACTCGCCACCAAGGTGCAGTCTCCCGAAGGCACAGCCCATGCGACAACTGTGGGTAAAATTGGCTACGCGCCGATGGAACAGTTACAAAGCGGACGCGCTACGGCGAGCAGTGACCTGTATGCTTTAGCTGTAACGGCGATCGTCCTGCTGACGGGCAAAGAACCGCAGGAATTGCTGGATCAAACAACGCTACAGTGGAATTGGCAGCAGCGAGTGCAGGTAAGCCCGGGTTTGGCTTTGGTGTTGAATCGGATGTTAAATCGCTCTCCGGGCGATCGATATCAATCTGTCAGCGAAGTCGCCCAAGCACTCGACACCCAAACTAATCCTAACCCTCAATCTAACGTCCCCACTGCACCACCCGCGTCAGCAGTCGTGCCGTCAAATGCTTCGCTAATCGCAACGGTAGCCGTGGGCCGGCCACCCGAGTCCGAGCCGATGGTGCCCCTGAGTCCCGGCCCGCAAAACCAGCCAGATCCGCTAATTGAGGCGGCTGGTGGCTCTTTGTGGGATAATCCCGCTGCTGCGATCGGACTGCTAACAGGCTTAGTCATCTTGACAGGGTTTGGTTCCTGGGCATTAGTAGGCTCATTTCTCAACAAACCGACGCCCAAACCTACTCCCACAGCGCCACCACCAGTCATCATAAATCCGACGCCGAGACTAACGCCAATACCAAACCCAGAACCTTTACCAAGCCCAAGCCCAGAACTAAGTCCACTACCAACTCCAGCACCTGTACCGGAACCAAGCCCAGCACCTTTGCCGGAACCAAGCCCAGAACCTTTGCCGGAACCAAGCCCAGCACCTTTGCCGGAACCAAGCCCAGCGCCTGTGCCGGAACCAAGCCCAGCGCCTGTGCCGGAACCAAGCCCAGCGCCTGTGCCGGAACCAACACCAACGCCCAAACCTACCCCTACGCCCAAACCTACGCCCAAACCTACGCCCAAACCTACCCCAGCACCGGCTCCGGCACCTTCACCGACTCCCGCACCAACTCCCGCACCTTCACCGACTCCCAAACCTACCCCAGCACCAACTCCCGCACCTGCACCGACTCCTGCACCGACTCCCGCGCCCTCGCCGGAACCTGCACCAACTCCCGCACCGTCGCCGGATCCCGCGCCAACTCCCGCGCCGTCACCGGAGCCTGCACCAACTCCCGCACCCTCGCCTTCACCCTAGTTCTGGCAAAATTCCCCTAGACTAAAGTTGAAGCCAATTACTTATTCGCTATTTGCCAATGAACTCGCTGCTGATTGCTGGAACTGATACCGACGCGGGCAAAACTGTTTTGACCAGCGCTCTGGCTGCTTATTGGCAAATGTATTTTCCCGATCGCAGTTTAGGAATTATGAAGCTGTTGCAAACCGGCACGGGCGATCGCGAACTCTACACCCGTTTGTTTACCCTCGACCAATCCCCCGAAGAACTCAATCCTCTGCACTTTAGCGCGCCTTTAGCACCGCCGGTGGCTGCGGAACGTGAGGGGAGACATATCGAACTTGAAAAGGTCTGGACGGCCCTGCAAAGCCTCACTGAGCGCAAGGATTTTGTGTTGGTCGAGGCTTTGGGAGGACTGGGTTCGCCTGTAACCCGGGAACTGACGGTGGCGGATATTGCGCGAGATTGGCGTTTGAGGGGTGTTTTGGTGGTACCTGTGAGGTTGGGCGCGATCGGGCAAGCTGTAGCAAACGTTGCCCTCGCCAGACACACAGGCTTTCAGCTTAGAGGCATTGTCCTCAATTGCGTGCAAGCTTGTTCGGAACAAGAAATTGCCGATTTGGCGCCGATCGATTTAATCCAGTCTTTGACTCAAATGCCAGTGTTAGGTACTTTGCCATATTTAGATGACCCAAATGACCTGACAAAATTAGCGGCATCAGCTTCAGGATTAGATTTAGAACGCTTATTACCAGGAGTTAATTTAGTTTCTACAGCTTCCAAATAACCCTATTCTCAACACCTCTCTTGCTCATTCTTCTCATCCTCTGCGTACTCTGCGCCCTCTGCGGTTAATCAAAAAAAATCTCCGGCACAACTCAGATAGGATTGATATAGCATTTACATTTGATTGTTGAATAAGATTTTTTTTACCACAGAGAACACAGAGAGCGCAGAGAAAGAAAGGAGAGAGTTTTACAAGTTGTTCATAATTTAAAAAAACATGGTTTCTACTGTGCCGAATTTAACTGATGTCGATTTATCTCAATTACGATTGGAGATTAGAAGTTTGCAGCCTCAGCTAGTGGAATGGCGGCGCCGCTTGCACCAAAAACCGGAGTTGAGTTTTGATGAGAATTTAACGGCGCAGTTTGTCTCGCAAAAGTTGCAGGAATGGGGGATTGAGCATCAAACTAATATTGCTAAAACGGGTGTTGTCGCAACTATCGACAGTGGGAAACCGGGGCGAGTTTTGGCAATTCGGGCGGATATGGATGCTTTGCCGATTCAAGAGGAAAATGAGGTGGATTATCGATCGCAGCATGATGGTATTATGCACGCTTGCGGTCATGACGGTCATACTGCGATCGCCCTTGGGACAGTCTGCTATCTCGCCAAACACAAACACAGCTTTTCGGGTAAGGTAAAATTCATCTTTCAGCCCGCCGAAGAAGGCCCGGGCGGCGCAAAACCGATGATTGATGCGGGAGTTTTGCAGAATCCTGATGTTGAGGCGATCGTCGGCTTGCATTTGTGGAACAATCTACCTTTAGGCACTGTAGGCGTCCGCAGTGGCGCGCTGATGGCGGCTGTAGAAGTTTTTGACTGCACGATTTTTGGCAAAGGCGGGCATGGTGGAATGCCACATCAGACTGTAGATGCGATCGTCGTTACAGCCCAAATAGTCAGCGCCCTACAGGCAATTGTCGCACGAAACATTAACCCGATCGACTCCGCCGTAGTTACAGTAGGCAAATTCCACGCAGGGCACACCCACAACGTCATCGCCGACACCGCCCACATCGGCGGCACAGTGCGCTATTTCAATCCAATATATCAAGGTTATTTCACTCAGCGCATCGAACAAGTAATTCGCGGAATTTGTCAAAGTCACGGCGCAACTTATAAACTCGATTATTGCGCGCTTTACCCGCCAGTCATCAACGATTCCAGCATGGCTGACTTAGTACGTAGCGTAGCCGAATCCGTTGTAGAAACTCCTGCGGGAATAGTACCGGAATGTCAAACAATGGGCGGCGAGGATATGTCATTCTTTTTACAAGAAGTCCCCGGTTGCTATTTCTTCTTGGGCTCGGCAAATCCCGAGAAAAACTTAGCTTACCCGCACCATCACCCGCGCTTTGATTTTGATGAAACTGCGCTAGGGATGGGTGTAGAAATGTTTGTGCGCTGCGTAGAACAATTTTGCAATTAACTTTCTTCATAGGTTCGTAGTGAGGACTTCAGTCCTTCTTGTTTGCGGACTGAAGTCCTCACTACGAACCTGGTTATTTATAGGTTCGTAGTGAGGACTTCAGTCCTTCTTGTTTGCGGACTGAAGTCCTCACTACGAACCTGGTTATCTATGGGTTCGTAGTGAGGACTTCAGTCCTTCTTGTTTGCGGACTGAAGTCCTCACTACGAACCTGGTTATCTCGTTTGAAAGATATTCTGCACCATTTTCTTATCTACACTCGCCGCCACCTTATCCAATTCCGCAACCTCCCCCGAGTCCAACTTCCAGCCCAAAGCACCAATATTATCCATCGCTTGCGCCGCAGATTTAGCTCCAGGAATCGGAATAGTTTCTTTACAGATACACCAATTGATTGCTACCTGCGAAACAGTCTTATTTCTGAATGTCGCTATTTCTCGCAAACAATCCAAAAGTAATTGCATTCCCGGCAATAACTGCTTGCAAGCCAAACCTCGAATACCCTTAGGAAGTATACCATTTTCAGAATATTTACCAGTCAGCAAACCCAAAGCTAAAGGACTGTAAGCAATCAATTTAATACCCAATTCATCGCAAACATCTTTCAATCCGAGTTCAGTCACCGGATAGGTAGAAAGTAGCGAATATTGCACTTGTAAAGTAACAATTGGAACTTGGCGCGAACTAAATCTTTGATGCACCCATTTCAATCGTTTCGGCCCGTAATTAGATAAACCCACTCCCTTGACCAATCCTTGCTCGTAAAGGTCAGCCAAACCGTCCAAAAGAGCCCCCTCTTGCCAAGGGGCATAATTAGCCGTAGACCAGTGCATTTGCACCAAATCCACATTCTTTCCGAGGCGTGCAGCCGAGGCTTTTCCAGCCGATATCATGGATTTTCGGGTGAGTCTCCAAGGATAAGCAGCTAGTTTTGTTGCAATACAAATATTATCTTGATTTGCACCTTGATATTGTTGAGAAAACTGCCCCAAAAGTTGCTCGCTGCGTCCGTTTAATTTCCCGGTTCCGTAGGAATCACCTGTATCAAATAAAGTGACACCATTATTAACAGAAAGATTGAACACGGCTTGTAATTCCGCGTCCATACTTTCATCGTAACCCCAAAGCAGTCGGTTTCCCCAGGCCCATGTACCGCAGCCCATTTTTGGTAGTACAATTTGTTGATTTGTTGGCATTTTTATTGATGATTAATGATTGATAACCTGTTCTACATTTAAATTTAATTTTTCTTTTCGGGCGGGCTAGGAGCAACGCCCCACAACAGATTCAAAAAACAAGATGGTTGAAATTAGACCAAGACCAGCTTATCACGGTAAGCTGTAGCACAGCACACATCTACTTTTTACTTTTTTGATGTGGTTGGTGAGGGTGATGGCGAAGGTGGGCTATTTTTTGTAGGTTGATTTGGCTTAGCTTTGGGATCTGGTTTGGCTGGGGGTGGCGGAGGAAAAGTTGCGGCGCGTCTGGGTATTTGTAGTGCTGTGCGGAATGCAGAAGATGGGAAGAAAGCACTAAATTGAGAAAGTCTATCTGCAATTGGTTCAGGTGCATCTTCCCACAAGCTTTCGTAATAAAAGAAAGCAGCACCTAAGCCGTATTCTTGGACAGCCCGTACCTGGGATTGAATTTGCTGCATTGGTACTCGGCGATTTCTCAAACCTGTCATAATCCCAACTCCGGTGGGAATCTTTTGCTGTGCTTCTCGCATTTCTGGACGGTTAATCTTGTCCACAAATGATTCTAAATTGGGACGGTACACTTGCACAATTAGTTCATCGGCAATATCCAAACGCACCCAAGCCAGCCAATCTTGCAGGTGATATTTGTAAGCAAATTCGTAGTAATTGGGAGAAATTGAGAAAATTGCATTGGGTTTTGCTGCTTTGACGGCTTGATTTAGTTGCGACATAAACGCCGTAATTTTATTAGCCCGCCATTTCACCCAGGCTGGATCTTGAGAATCGGTTGGAGGTGCTTTTTTTGTTTCTTTAGTATACAAAGCGACTGTATATTCGTCATAGCCAAATTCTGATGGCAAACTCATGTGATCGTCGAATTGAATGCCGTCGGCGTTGTATTGTGTGGTGATTTCTAGTACAAGTTCAGTAATAAATTTCTGCACTTCGGGATGAAATGGATTGAGCCAAACTACTTCGCCACCTGCCCCATTTGATGTTTGGCTACCGTCTTGTTTTTGTGTGAGCCAATCGGGATTATTTAATGCTAATTCTGAGGTAGGAGGAGTCATGAAACCAAACTCAAACCAAGGAATTACTAGCAAGCCTTGGCGGTGGGCTTGAGCGATTAAATCTCCGATCATATCTTGTCCGTCTAACCCTCTATAAACAAAGGGTTGAATATCTCTTTGCTGGGCGACTGGGCTGGGATACATTGCATAGCCAGAGTTCCAGACTACGGGATAAATGGTGTTAAAATTTAATCGCTTTAATTGGCTGACAGCCTCGGCTACTTTGCGCCTATCTCTGAGGATGTCTTTGTCATTTGTTGTCATCCAAACTCCGCGAATTTCTTGGCGGGGTTGTTGGGCGATCGCCCTGATCGCATAATTACCCAGCAATACTATAATGAATGAGAGGGCAAACAGCAGTGGGAACAGGCGTTTAATCGATCGCGACCAACTGCGAGGAATCATCCGTAATGTCATAATTGTGAATGGTGAGTTAGCTATCAAACACACCCCAGCATAAGTTGGTGATAAAATTTGCTCGCTCTACAGTCTACAGCCATTTGTGCTGAATGTACGATCGCACAATCGCTGTAAATCTGTGATGCAGGGGGTGAGTGAGAGCATTTTGTCAAAGTGCTGGCCAATCTTCATTACACGCCACCAGCTCTCCTGACCGGACAGCGCTGCCTCCCGAAGTGGAAGTGTTGTACAATATCGGTGCTGAGATATTTCGATCGAACATCTGTAATTGTGAAAGATTTAGTCTTAATTGGTGGCGGTCACAGTCATGCTATTGTATTGAAAATGTTTGGTCTCAAACCGCTGCCCTCCGTGCGGTTGACTCTGATTAGCGACGTAGTGCACGCGCCTTATTCGGGAATGTTGCCGGGACACGTTGCCGGATTTTACGATTATGATGAATGTCACATCGATTTGCGATCGCTCGCGGAATTTGCCGGATGTCAAATATTGGTCGATCGGGCGATCGCGATCGACTTTAACAAAAATTTAGTAATTTGTCAAACCATCCCTCCAATTAACTTTGACGTGCTGTCTGTGGATATCGGCAGCACTCCCGCCACTCTATCAGTACCGGGTGCGGCAGAATACGCAATTCCCGCTAAGCCTGTACCGGAATTTTTAGCTAACTGGAATCAGTTAATTGCTGAACAACAAAATCAGCCAGAAAAACCCGTGCGGATTGCCATTGTCGGTGGCGGTGCAGGCGGCGTAGAATTGGCATTAAATATGCAATCTCGTTTTGCGAAAGAAGAGGGAAGAAGGAAGAAGGAAGAAGGAAGAAGGAAGAAGGAAGACGGATTAGAAATTCACTTGTTTCATAGCGGTGCTGAATTGATGCCGGGACATAACTATAGAGTACGTCATCGCCTCAAAGAAATTCTGATTACTCGTGGCATTAAAGTACATTTAATGGAAAAAGTCCGTGCGATAGAAAACCAAGAAATGATTGAAATAGCATCCAATGCCCAATGCCCAATGCCCAATGCCCAATGCCCAATGCCCAATGCCCAAATATACTGTAAATCGGGTTTGAACATGGAGTGCGATCGCATTTTTTGGGTAACACAAGCATCCGCCGCCCATTGGATCGGAGAATCAGGTTTAGCGATCGACTCAAACGGATTTATGCAAGTCAACCATTACCTGCAATCAGCCTCTCACCCCAACGTATTCGGGGCTGGAGACATCGCCACCATGATTAACCATCCCCGTCCCAAAGCAGGCGTATTTGCCGTGCGTCAGGGCAAACCGCTGTTTGAAAATTTGCAACACTTTTTACTAGCACAACCGCTGAAACCCTTTGTACCACAGGAAAAATATTTAGGCTTAATCGGTACCGGGAATAAAAGAGCGATCGCATCTCGCGGCACGTGGATGTGGGAATCAGCATTACTGTGGTACTGGAAAGATTGGATCGATCGCCAATTCATGCAACAATTCAGTAATCTGCCCAAAACCAACAATACCAAATAACAATACATTCAAATCTAATCATCTCTCCTCTACTCTTCCTCCGCGTACTCTGCGCCCTCTGCGGTTAAAAAATCCAAAATCAGCATTACTGTGGTACTGGAAAGATTGGATCGATCGCCAATTCATGCAACAATTCACTAATCTGCCCAAAACCAACAATACCAAATAGTAATACATTCAAATCTAATCTCCTCTTCTCTTCCTCTGCGCCCTCTGCGCCCTCTGCGGTTAAAAAATCCAAAATCATTTAAAATTGCTATACTAATACCAAAATAAAAAAATAACTATGTCGAGAAAAATTGGATTTTGGCTACTTTGGATTGCCTTCAGCACCTACGCCTTTGTATTTGCACCACCCGACAGCCCTGACACCATCACACTAATTACCAACCTTTCCACAGGCAAAGTAGCAGACATCAACCCCTTAATTGTAGCCTTATTCAACATCATGGGAGTCTGGCCGCTCATCTACAGTTGCGTCTTATTCGCCGACGGTAGAGGGCAGAAAATACGAGCATGGATTTTTGCCACTTTATCATTCGGTGTCGGCGCATTTGCCTTACTGCCTTATTTAGCCCTCCGCGAACCGAATCCAGAATTTGCTGGAAATAAAAATATATTCTTAAAAATATTAGACTCCCGATTTACTGGGATTGTCCTAACATTAGGCGCTGCGGCGTTAGTTGCTTCTGGCTTGACAAAAGGCGATTGGTCTGATTTTGTTCAGCAGTGGCAAACCAGCCGTTTTATCCACGTCATGAGTTTAGATTTTTGTATGCTTTCTCTGGTATTTCCTGCCTTATTAGCCGATGATATGGCGCGCCGAGGAATGCAAAATTCTACAGCATTTTGGGCGGTAACATTAGTGCCGTTGTTTGGCCCGTTGGCTTATCTGTGCACGCGCCCACCATTGCCAGCAACTGATTCTAAAACTGTTACCAATTAGACAGCAGTGCCGACACTGCTCGGTTTAATCTAGGAATTAAAATAAGTTTGTAGTGAGGACTTCAGTCCTTCTTGCGGACTAAAGTCCGAACGATCGAACCTCTAAAATAAGTTTGTAGTGAGGACTTCAGTCCTTCTTGCGGACTAAAGTCCGAACGATCGAACCTCTAAAATAAGTTTGTAGTGAGGACTTCAGTCCTTCTTGCGGACTAAAGTCCGAACGATCGAACCTCTAAAATAAGTTTGTAGTGAGGACTTCAGTCCTTCTTGCGGACTAAAGTCCAATATAAATAATTATCTGCCACTCTGTAGCAAATGAAAAAATATCCCATCATTGGCATCACAACTTACAACCGCAGTCAAGCAGGTGAATATTGCCTCAACGGATCTTATATTGATGCAGTGCAGGCAGCAGGTGGCATTCCGATTTTACTGCCGCCTAATCAATTAAATCCGGCTAGTATTTTTGATGCCGTAGATGGTTTGATTTTTTCCGGTGGTGGAGATATCAATCCAGAACTTTATGGCGGTTTGCTCGATCGCACAGTTTACTCGGTTAACGCAGAACGTGATAACTTTGAATTAAGCTTAGCCAAGCTAGCTTTCAAGGCGGATATACCTGTGTTGGGGATTTGTCGCGGAATGCAAATCCTGAACGTAGCTAGCGGTGGCAGTTTGGTGATTCACGTACCGGATGCTTACGGTATGGAGGTTAGTCACGGATCGGGCATTCCCCCACGTGCGATCGAGCATAGCATTGAAATTGAGCCAAACAGTCGGCTCGCAAAAATCATGGGAACAACTTCCACAACAGTTGTTTCCTGGCATCATCAAGCAGTGCGGAAAGTAACATCCGATTGGGAAATTGTAGCCGATGCACCTGACACTTTAGTAGAAGCAATGGAGCACCAAAATCATCCTTGGATGATAGCAGTGCAGTGGCACCCAGAGATGTCACCAAAATGTTCAATAAACTCTCGAATTTTTCAGGCTTTCGTGCAAGCAGCCGCTGCAAAATTCATGAATTCTACAAAATCAGCTACAAATCTAATTCCTACATTTTCATAATCAATTATTCTTGATAGTCTGTGTCTATTTCAATATCGAGCGTATCTTCATCTATTCTGACATACAGAACATTCGGGCGACAGCAAACTTGACAATCTTCGATGTAAGATTGCTCCATACCTGCGCTGATATCAACAAAAGTTGTACTCGGTTCGCCGCAAAAAGCACAATAATATTCAGCCGTTGTTTCCATCTTTTTCGCACTCTCTTTTTGTAACTTCGTGGCGGTAGCGAAACATATCTGTTAAGCGCATTTCTACCCACCAACCTAACAACAAATCGACAATCGGGCCGCCCGGTATCGAAAAGGCGATCGCATCCGTTAATCTAGTCTGACCATTTTCTGTGGTAAACTCGTGTCGGTGAGTCCAACTTGCCATCGGCCCCTCAGTTTGTTCGTCCACAAACAAGCGATATTGTTCGCACTCAGTGTGAGTCGCCACCCATTTTACCGGAATCGGCCCCAATAACAAGCGAAATTCTGATACAGCGCCGACACCAAGTCCACCTTCGCGGCGAATGATTTTTACCGGTTGCCAAGGCGGAGTCAAAAGTTGCAGAATATCCGGCTTTTCGTAAAATTTCCAGACTGTTTCAACGGTGGCATCAATCAGAGACGAGTATTTAAAATTGGGCATTTTTTGAATTGCGCTAAACAGTTAATTCCGCTGGAATTTCAGCATTTACAGTATTATCCTCTGTATCAGTACAAACAGCAACAGTTAGTTTCAATCCCAAAGCATTCAGCCAAGTTCCCAGATTATAAATCGTATCACTGCCTTGATGTGACAGCAATTCATCCAGTTGTTTCAAGTGCAATTCATATTCTTCTGGAGTCATTTTGGGTTGACCCAAAGCTTCTGCTACATCGGTGAGTGCCTGTTTCAGCAGTTGAGGTTCCGGGTTTTCTTCTTCAATTGTCGCAGTTATGTAGGCGGCTGATAATGCCGGATCTTTTCTGAGAGATTCAATCAAAAACGGATGATCCGGGATACTTTTAGTCATTGCTTTCACTCCTATTATAATCTGTCCAGTATTCTTTTGCTTGGCGGATATCTCGGCTTTGAGTGCTTTTATCTCCACCGCAGAGAAGAATCACAATTGTTGTTCCTACTTGCCCAAAATAGATTCTAAAACCAGGGCCATAGTCTATTCTGAGTTCGCACACTCCTTCTCCAACTGAACGATAGTCTCCAAAATTGCCAGTAATAACCCGATTTAACCTAGATCTAATTTTGGCTTGAGTATTGGCATCTTTGAAGGAATCAAACCACTCAGCGAAAGGTACTCTGCCGTCGGAGGTGATATAACGCTTAATTTCCTTGGGTTGGACTTCTGGCATAACTATATTATAGCTGGGTTAGACATCCCAGTATACTTGCAACTAATTATACTCAAGAAATGCCACAGGGGAAAGATGAAAAAACTTAGCTAACTTTTGAATTTGACTCACCGTCAATTCCCGCTTTCCATTCATTACCTCAGATACCCAAGACTCGGATTCAAAAATATCAATCAAATCTTTTTCTTGAATATTGTCTTCAATCATCAACGCTTTCAGTAGTTTAATACCTTGCAAAACTGGCATTGGCTCATGTTTTTGTTCGTAATCATAAACAAGTGTACCCAGCACATTTAAGTAATCTCGATCGTCTTGCGTGAGAGTTCTCCGATTCACAATAGAATCAATCCGATTTTGTGTAGCAATCAACTCAGCTTCACAAGTAATTGGACGCGGTGGAAAAGTCGTGATGATCTCAATGTAGTAGCTACTAGGAGTTTTTAAACCAGTTGTCATTTTTCCAGTTCTCCTTATCATATTCTGCATGAGTTAAAACACAGCGGACAAACACTATCTGGTATTCATAATCGATAAAAGTAATTAATCGATAGTTATTACCACCAATATTAAATACCATAAAGTTACCGACTAAATCAGCCGAAGGAAATACTTTATGCGTATCTACTAAACTTTGCCATTCAGCATCACAACTACGCTGATACCACAGCAACAGACTTGTTTCAGCATTGGGGTGTGTTTCCCAAAATTCTTTTAGTCGTTTTCGGCTAATGACACGCATGAGACTATTATAATCTAATTTACTAAACCGGACTTAATGAATTCTCACATCCTTTATCTTGCTGTCGCGTTGTATGAGTCATCGCCTCAGCCAAATGCTTCTTCAAAGTCGCCTCTGGTAGCGGCCCTTTCAAATGACTCCAAGGCAAAATTCGATCCAATTCCCACTCTTGAAAAACATAAAAATCCATCTCCGGTAACTGTCCGCGCAACTCCTTAAAAGCCCGCCGATAACTGCCCAAAGTATCGCCGTAATGCCGGACTAATTCTAATAGCCGAGATAATCTACGATCGCCCTTCGATAGCAAACCCTGAATTACCGACCAGTTATAGCTTTCAGGTCTAAATTCTAAACCCAACTTCCGCATCTCTTTATCTAGAAACTTCAGTCTCTTCTCCGCATCTTTGTTCACACCAAACCACTGAAAAGGAGTGTGAGATTTCGGCACAAAAGTGCTGCATCCCAGAGTCAATCGCAAACCAGGAACAGCTTTTCTGATCGCTTTCATCATCGCCACAGTCTCCTCCAAATCCTCCATCTCTTCCCCAGGAATTCCCGCCATTCCGTAAAGTTTAATCCCTTTTAAGCCCCCAGCTTTAGCATTGATAGCAGCTTCGATAATTTCCTCATTTGTGAGTTTTTTGTTGACTATTTTACGGAGGCGAACGCTCCCACTTTCCACAGCAATTGTAATCGATTTGCTATCTCTTTTTGTCAATATTTCTGCGAGTTTTACTGTCACTGTATTCGTCCGTACCGAAGAAAGACTCAGCCGCACGCCGTCATATTTCGGATGATTCAAATGATCTAATAAAACTTCAAATTCCGGGTGCTGAGTCACCGAAGCACCCAACAAACCCAAACGATTAGTCACAGCTAAACCGCGATCGATCGCCGGAATTAGCGAATCCTCCAAACTCGCAGTTCTAAATGGTAAAGTTAGATAACTTGCCAAACAAAAACGGCACATTTCTGGACAACTTCGCACCACTTCTACCATATAAATATTTTCCCAAGCCGCCTTTTCTGTCACCACAGTAGAAGCAGACAAAGTATTACCGCGATAAGTCTGTTTTTCCACCATACTAGGAATTGCAGAGCTCACAGGTTGAATCGATTTAATCCCCGCAGTTGCATCCAGATAAGTTACTTCGTATAAACTGGGAACATAAACCCCCGGAACTTGGGCTAAATGCCGTAATTTAGTTTGTCTATCGGCGCTACGAACTTCTTTACAAGCATCAATAAAATTATCAATGAGATGTTCGCCATCTCCGAGCAAAATTACATCAAAAAAATCTGCAAAAGGTTCAGGATTAGCCGTAAGCACCGGGCCGCCACCGAATACTATTGGATGGTTATCAGTTCGTTTTGACGACCAAATCGGAATTTCTAGAGATTCCAATAAATTGAGAATATTTACATAATCAAGTTCCCAAGAAAGCGAAAATCCCAGTAATTCTGGATGTCGGGGAAGTTGTTCGCGAATATCAGTAAATAAACGGCTGACTTCAAGATCCGATCGCACAGCCAAAGTTGCCCATACTATCTGATAGCCGAGACTGGTAATCCCCACCGTGTACTCGTTGGGAAATGCAAAAATAGTCGGAATAGCATCAGCATCGGGGGTTGCTGGGGCAAATAGCAGGCGTTCTTGGGCAAATGGATTAGGAGTCACAGGCAAGTTGAGCTTTAAGAATATATCTGTTTCTACCTCATTTTAAGGCATTACGAAAGATAAAGTTATTGTATGGTGCGTCAAGTTTAGCCGTAGGGTGCGTCGCTATTCAACTATCTCCCCAAAAAATCGACAATCTCATAGCGACGCACCTGTGTTATCGCCAGCAGAGTGCAAACAACCACGATAAAAATACTATTACTCTGAAATTGAATCGCTATCATCTCGGTTTCTCGGTGGCGGTGCACCGTGAAAAGTCGCAATCAGCAAACAGATAATCCCAGCATTAATAAACACATCGGCTAGATTAAACACAGGGAAACGAATGATCCGAAAATCGATAAAATCTACAACGTGGCCCAAAACAAATCGATCGATTCCGTTACCCAACGCCCCACCCAAAATCAAACCGTACCCAGCTTGTTCCCAGCGGTTAATTCGCGGCCCGAACCAAGCCAGCACCATCAATCCCACACTCACGCCCAAAGACAGCCACCGCAACCAAATAGCCCCGCCATTGCTAAACAAACTAAAAGCTGCACCGGTATTAACAACATAGGTGAAGTGAAATATCCCCGGTAACAGCGGCTGAGTCTGCGGGGGAACCGTCAAGTCAAAATTTTGCACCACCCAAAACTTAGTCAAGTGGTCTAAAACCAAACTGATAATAGCAGCAACCCAGAACAAGGGATTTCTTTTAAAACGCATGGATTAGGGAATAGAAGATAGGGCATCGGATATTTATTTATTGGCCGCAGCGAGATGACTCTCTCGTTGTGCAATAACAGTATAACCCAATATCGATTTTAGATTGGAGAATTCAAGAATTGACACCACGAATCAATCCGGGGACTCTGTACCTTGGATGCTTTCCGCCATAACCTCCAATGACAAATGACAAATGACAAATGACCAATGACCAATGACCAATGACCAATGACCAATGACTAATGACTAATGACCAATGACCAATGCCCAATGCCCAATGCCCAATGCCCAATGCCCAATGACTAATTAATAAAACATCAAGCGGCGCAAAGTAAATGACAGAAGTGCGATCGCACAAACTACAGCCAATTGTCCCGGCATGGGATAAACCGAATATTTCAGAATTTCATCGAATAAAGGTATTTTTTTCCCCGGAATCAGCAAGTAACTAAAAATCAGATAAATTAAGCCGATCGCGTGAACTGTAAATAAACCACATAAACAACTAAAAGCCATCGATTCCAACCGCGAAGCCACCTTAAAAGCCACCCAGCCGCACACCCAAGCACCAGGCACAAAACCCAGCAAATAGCCAAAACTCGCTTCTTTGAGATAGCCGATGCCGCCACCTTGAGCAAAAACTGGCCACAAAGTCAATCCTAATACCAAATAGGCAATTTGTGAGAGAGCAGCAGCATTTTTGCCACCCATGCAGCCTACGAGCAAGACGGCTCCAATTTGATAAGTAACACCTAAAGAGTACGCCTGAAGTCCGCGATCGTCCCAAAACCCGATCGGCATTGTCACAGATGCAGGCAAAAAAGTACCTCCTATCGTTAGGAGCAAACCAATAACAGCCCAGATTAATTCGATAGGAGCAGGCATTATAACGAAGGAAGAAGGAAGAAGGAAGAAGGAAGAAGGAAGAAGGAAGAAGGAAGAAGGAAGAAGGAAGAAGGAAGAAAGAAGAAGGAAGTTGCGATCGACTTTTGATGCTTGTGCAATACGAGAGCGTTTTAACCGTCAGGGCGGTTTCTGTATCATCAAACAATGTTCGTCACATGGTGTTCGTCAGATGCAAGCTGGAATGCCCGCAGCTTTTAAGTTCTCCATACTAGCACCTTGTCAAAACAACCACCATTGTAGGGTTTTATGGTTCTCAAGTCTCGATCTGCCGATCGCCTAATCGGGACTTTTGCGCGATCGTCAAAATCGAATACTTATTTTTCTACCAATTTATCAGCGAAATATTATCATATGACATCTGTCAAGCTCATCAATCGATTTGATTGATTAATAATATTAATCTTAAAATGTGATTAAATGTAAAGATTCTTAACCTAACCTTTACTTTGGCGCGATATGCTGGTGCGGGACACCTGTATAACGATCGCAAATTTCGTATACCTATGCTTTTTCGTATCAACTTGATTAATTCAAACCGTCTGACTACCGCAATTTCCGCAATGGCGATCGCTCTGAGCTTAACAGCTTGCGGCGGCGGCAGCAGCACAACCAGTAGCAGCCCCAGCCCCGGCGACACCGCCGCCTCCCCCAGCGCAGCCCCCGTTGCAGCCCCAGCAGCCAACACCAAACTCGCCCTAGCCTCAGACGTAGCCATCACAGCAGCAGGCGCATCATTCCCCGCGCCCTTATATCAGCGTTGGTTTCAAGACTTCAACAAAATCAACTCCAAAGTACAAATCAACTATCAATCAGTAGGTAGTGGCGCTGGAGTCGAACAATTCACCAAAGGCACAGTAGACTTTGGTGCCAGCGACACCGCCATGAAAGACGACGAAATCGCCAAAGTTCCAGCAGACAAAGGCGTCCTTTTGTTGCCAATGACAGCCGGCAGCATCGTCATCGGCTACAACCTCCCAGACGTACCCGAACTCAAACTACCCAGAGACGTTTACTCAGAAATCTTCCAAGGTAAAATTACCAAATGGAACGACCCCAAAATTGCCGCAGCAAACCCAGGCGCTAAATTGCCAGACCAAGCCATCACCGTCGTCCACCGTTCCGACGGTAGCGGCACAACTGCCGTCTTCACCAAACACCTGAGTGCCATCAGCCCCGACTGGAAAACAGCAGTAGGCGACGGCAAAACAGTAGAGTGGCCCAAAACTGGTACTTTTATTGGTGCAAAAGGCAACGAAGGCGTCACAGCCCAAATCTTGCAAACCGTCGGCAGCATCGGCTACATAGAATACGGCTACGCCAAAAACAACAATGTCAAATTTGCATCTTTGCAAAACAAAGCAGGCAGCTTTGTCACACCTACAGACGATTCAGCTTCTAAAGCTTTAGCAACTGTTCCCCTACCCGAAAACCTGCGAGCATTTATCGAAGACCCCGAAGGTGCTGAATCCTATCCAATTGTCACCTACTCTTGGATGCTCGTCCCCAAAAAAGTTGCTGACCCCAACAAAGCTAAAGCCATCGAGGCAATGGTAGAATACGGCTTAACCGAAGGTCAAAAAGTTAGTGCAGAATTGGGCTATGTTCCTCTGCCCCAAACCGTCAAAGAAAAAGTTGCTTTGGCAGCCGATGGCATCAGCCCCGACTACAAGATTGAGATTGGCAAATAGTAATTGAGGGAAGAAGGAAGAAGGAAGAAGGAAGAAGGAAGAAGGAAGAAGGAAGAAGGAAGAAGGAAGAAAGAATAAACAAATATTTCTGTAGGGGCGAGTTTTGCCATAAATATTTGCTAAAAAGTCAGGGGATTAATCAACCCGCCCTTATTTTAGATAAGAATCAGTGCATCAGTTGTCAACACTTGTCTTTTCTTTTCTTTTCTTCCTCCTTGTGGAACAGGCAGGATGCCTGTTCATTTCTCTAGTTCCTTCTCAGTTTTTCCTGCTCAGGTTCAGTTAAGGTGCAGTGTGCATTGAACCCTATATAATTAGCTTCAGGTCAGGTGCTGTGTGCATTGAACCCTACTAAAAAGACTATTTTTCCTTAATATTGTTGAGGATTTTTGTGTATGACTTCAGATAACAATAGTGCTCAATTGGAGAGCCGTTCTCGCTCTCCCATAGAAAAGTCCTTAGACAAAGGCTTTATCTGGCTGACTAGGATTTTGGGAATAGGAGTTGGTGTAATTTTGTTGATAATCGCGCTCACCGTTGCTTACAGAGCCTTGCCAGCTATGCAACAGTACGGTTTGGGCTTTCTGTTTAGCAGTGCTTGGAATCCGGTTAAAGATGAGTACGGTGCGCTGCCGATGATTTATGGGACGATCGTCAGTTCGGCGATCGCGCTCCTAATTGCAGTACCATTAGGAGTAGGGACTGCCATCTTTTTGAGCGAAGACTTTTTACCGCTGCCAGTACGTACAGCTTTAGTTTTTTTAGTAGAACTTTTAGCCGCTATTCCGAGCGTCGTCTACGGTTTGTGGGGAATTGCTGTATTGATTCCCATACTTACCAGCATCGGAAAGTTTCTCAACGGTAACTTCGGATGGCTGCCAATTTTCAGCACTCCGCCAGTTGGGCCGGGAATGTTACCCGCCGGAGTAATCCTGGGAATTATGACTTTGCCCATTATTACTGCTATCTCCCGCGACTCTTTAGCCAGTCTCCCGCCCGAATTGCGACAAGCATCTCTAGGTTTGGGAGCAACTCGCTGGACAACAATTTTTAGAGTCCTCGTACCAGCAGCTTTTTCCGGGATTGTCGGCGGAATCATGCTCGGCTTGGGCCGCGCGATGGGAGAAACAATGGCAGCCACTCTGTTAATTGGCAATTCCAATCAGTTAAGTGCTTCCGTGCTAGCTCCTGCAAATACTATTGCTTCTTTAATGGCAAATCAATTTGCCGAAGCTTCGGGATTGCAAGTGTCTGCTCTGATGTACACCGGAATAATTTTGTTTATTATGACGCTGATTGTTAATGTTTTGGCAGAGTGGATTGTTTCCCAAGTAAGAGCCAAGTACAACTAAAAGTTTGCCGCAATTTCCTACAGAGCTTTATTTTATGTCAACTCCCGTCTCTGACGAGAATTCTTTAGAACAGAAAGTCGGCAGCTTAAAGAAAGTCAAAAATAGCCCTAGAGCGCTGCTAAATCTAGCAATGACTGCAATAGCTGGAGCTTGTATGGCTATCACTTTGCTGCCTTTATTCGCAGTGCTTTCCTACGTAACAATACAGGGTTTTAATCGCCTAAATTTAGACTTATTTACCAAATTGCCACCTCCGCCTGGACTATCGGGAGGCGGCATCGCTAATGCAATGCTCGGTACATTAATGACCGTAGGAATTGCTGCTTTAATTGCTGTTCCTTTTGGCGTATTGGCCGCCGTTTATTTGTCAGAGTTCAGCAGCGGCGAAGTCGCTCGCTGGGTGCGCTTTGCGACTAATGTCCTCAGCGGAGTTCCATCGATTATTGCAGGGGTTTTTGCCTACGGTTTGTTCGTGGTGAATATGGGAGGTTTTTCGGCAATTGCAGGGGGTGCAGCGTTGGCTGTGCTGATGTTACCAACAATTGTACGAACTACTGACGAAGCTCTACAAATCGTCCCGCAGGATATTAGATGGGCGTCAGTTGGTGTAGGGGCTTCTAATTATCAAACGGTGTTGCAGGTAGTTTTGCCTGCGGCTATTCCGGCGATTTTAACTGGTGTGACGCTGGCAGTTGCTCGCGCTGCTGGTGAAACGGCTCCTTTGATTTTCACGGCGCTGAATTCGCCTTTTTGGCCGGCTGGATTTGATAAGCCAACTCCGAGTCTTTCGGTTTTGGTTTACAACTTTGCAACGGTTCCTTTTAAGGCGCAGAAAGAGTTGGCTTGGGCGGCATCTTTGATTTTGGTGTTGATGGTTTTGCTGACGAGTATTCTGTCTCGTTGGGCAACTCGTCAAAAGGTTTATTAGTCAGTTGACAGTTGACTGTTGACTGTTGATGGTTGGTCATTTGTAAGTAATTTGTAATTGGTCATTTGTAAAAATCGATTGGAGTATTAACTGTATGATGCACTTGGAAAATAAGACTGAAACTGTTTTACGGACTGAGAATATCAATATTTTTTACGGCGCTTTTCACGCGGTAAAAAATGTTTGTCTGGAGATTCCTAAAAATCAGATTACTGCTTTAATCGGGCCGTCTGGTTGCGGCAAAAGTACGATTTTGCGATGTTTTAACCGCCTCAATGATTTGGTTAATGGTTTTCGTTTAGAGGGCCGGATTGATTATCATGGTCAAAATCTTTATGATCCTGATATTGATGCTGTGGAAGTGCGCCGCAAGATTGGGATGGTGTTTCAAAAGCCGAATCCTTTCCCGAAGTCGATTTATGACAATATTGCTTACGGCGCGAGGGTGAATAATTATAAGGGTGATATGGATGAGCTGGTGGAAAAATCGCTCAGCCAAGCTTATTTGTGGGATGAGGTGAAGGATAAGCTGAAGCAAAGTGGTTTTTCGCTTTCGGGCGGCCAGCAGCAGCGTTTGTGTATTGCTCGGGCGATCGCGATTAATCCTGATGTAGTATTGATGGATGAACCTTGCGCTTCTCTTGACCCGATTTCGACGATTAAGATTGAGGAGTTGATGCGGGAACTGAAGGAGAAGTATACGATTGTGATTGTTACTCACAATATGCAGCAAGCTACTCGGGTTTCTGACTTGACTGCTTTTTTCAATGCTAAACTTTCTGAGGATGGTAAGCGGTTTGGTTATCTGGTGGAGTGTGACAGGACTGAGGTGATTTTCCAAAATCCGAAGGAAGAGTCTACGATGGATTATGTGAGCGGCCGTTTTGGTTGATTTGCGAGTGTCTCGGTAGGGCGTGTCGCTACTGAAGAATCCCGGCTTCTCTAAGAAATCGGGATTCTGGGTTTTATGTTTAAAAGCTCGATCGTACTTTTTGCAGATACAAGTTGCTGATTTTTGTTGGAAGAAGTTTTAGAGCGGTTCACATTTTCTTCATCCAATACTTTAACAGGTTTTCTTTGACCATGTTTTGCCGCATCACTTCTAGCAGGTATTCCTGAGCTTGGTCTTGGCTCAAGGTTTTGACTTGTTCGCGCAATACTTGCAATTTAAACTGCTGTTCTATGCTGAGGCTGGTTGTAGGCATATCCATAAAATCGCTCCTCCAGTTTGTTACTTGAGATCGATCGAGATCCGATAGATCGGAATGACGTTTTGCAGGCTTTGTTGTGTTCCCTCTATTGTAAACTATCATAACATCTGCTTGACAATATGTCCAAAGTAGACATTTTGAAACTAATTTGTGCAGCAAAAGTACATCTAAGTGGGGGTAGCTTTATCATAAAAAAGCGTAAAAACCGGGAAGCCTAAGCCTAAGGAGCTAGTTTGTATGGATGCAATGGAGTTTTTTGAGAGCAGTGCAGGGCAGTGGCGATCGCAGCGCAGCACTCACCACCTCGCTTTTCGCCAAGCGGAGATTGGGGATTCAAATATTCAGGTAACGGCGCTGGCCGCAAATGACGATCGCGTGGCTGAAATTTGCCAGATGCACGATGTCGATCCGAGTCGGGCTGCGGGAGGAGCTTTTGTGACTTGGCACGGCACGATGGCGTGGGATAAGGATGATGAGAATCATAAGGGTTCTACTGTATTCGCGATCGTACCCGATCCTGAAAATCCGCGGCAGGGTTTGATGTTGCGGGAACGGGGCTATGCGGAAATTACCCCGGTGGCTGGCCGTTTTGAGATGGATGATGAGGATGCGCTGCTGCTGATTACGGAATATGAGACCATGAGTTCGATCGAGCGTTTTTGGTTTCCGAATCCGAACGTGCGGATGCGGACAAGTGCGGTAAAGCGCTTTGGCGGTTTCAGCACATCAACTTTTTGTACGGAAGTTCGGGTAGAACCCGACTCGGATGCAACGGCTCCAGCCGCCAAGAAGGAACCGGTTGCTAGCGAGTTTTACTCAGCCCTGGGCTGGTAATTTATAAGCTTCCAGGCTCGTTCCCAGGATCTGCCTGGGAATGCTCTGACGGAGGCTCTGCCTCCCGTTTGACGAGGCAGAGCCTCGCTTATGGGCCGATAGAGCCACTTTTGGGGAACGATCCCTCTTTCTTCCTTCTTCCTTCTTCCCTCTTCCTTCTTCCTTCTTTCAAAGTCAACAAATGTTACAGATTGTTGCAAAAATTCAGGAAAATCGGATTTAGATTGCGGGAATCCCCTAATCTGTATGTTGGTTAGTTGTATCGTTATGCTGGCAGCTCGCGGTGTCAACTATTTCAAAAATTTGAGATAACGGAGATTTTAACGTGGCGCTTCCTTTATTAAGCTACGCCCCCAAGAGCCAAAACCAGCGCGTTGCTGGTTATGAACTAGGGGGCGACGAGCAGCCCAGAGTTTTCACAACTGAAAATGTGCTCTCGTCCGGGGACATGGAAAATTTGATTTGGGCTGCATATCGTCAGATTTACAGCGAACACCAAATCCTCAAGAGCAACCGCCAAAAGTCTTTGGAGTCGCAACTCAAGTTCGGCCAAATTACTGTGCGGGATTTCATTCGCGGTTTGGCGACTTCGGCTCCTTTCTTGGAACGGAATTACCAAACTAACAGCAACTACCGGTTTGTGGAAATGTGCGTGCAGCGCATTTTGGGCCGGGATGTCTACAGCGATCGCGAAAAGATTGCTTGGTCGATCGTCATAGCAACTAAGGGGACTCAAGGATTTATTGACGAATTGCTCAATAGCAGTGAGTACCTGGAAAAGTTCGGCTACGATACAGTACCTTACCAACAGCGCCGAATTTTGCCTCAGCGAGTAGGAGGGGAAACTCCTTTCAACCTGAAAACGCCCCGCTACAGTGAGTACCACCGCTCGCAGCTCGGCTTCCCGCAAATCATCTGGCAGACAAGCGTTCGCCGTTTTGTTCCTCAAGAACAACAAGCGAAGGCTGGCGATCCGTCCAATTATTTGGGTATGGCTCGCAATATGCCTATGCCTGCTACTCCGCCGCAGCGCGTGTCTCTGGCTAATATCAATATTGCCACGATGGTTCCTCGCCGCTAATTGATGCTGCTTGGTGCTATTGTTGGTGTCGGACGATGCACTGAATCTATCAGTTTTTAAGCTGAGAGAGTTTTGAGTCTTGAGTTTTGAGGTTTGAGTTTTTGACTAAACTCGGAATCCAAAACTCACGACTCATAATTTTTTGAGGGAAGTTGGGCAGCGAGCAATAGACTCATTGCATAAATCTTTACTTGATATAAAAACCGCAGATGTCAGGCAGATTAACGCCGATAAACGCGGATAATTTTAAAATAGTTTCCGCATCAAGTACGAACCTTTATTGTCCTCAGAAAGAAGGACTAAATTCCTCACTACGAACCTTGATTTTATTCAGAAAGAAGGACTAAATTCCTCACTACGAACCTTGATTTTATTCAGAAAGAAGGACTAAAGTCCTCACTATGAACCTTTATTTTATTCAGAAAGAAGGACTAAAGTCCTCACTACGAACCTTTACTGTCTTTAGAAAGAAGGACTAAAGTCCTCACTACGAACCTTTAGTTTATTCAGAAAGAAGGACTAAAGTCCTCACTACGAACCTTTATTGCGGGTAATTGACAGGACATGATATCAAATATGGGCTCGCAGGCGCAATATTTTGAGCAGGGTGTTGAATTGATCGGGTAAAGGTGCGATCGCCTCAATCAACTCTCCAGTTAACGGATGCTGCAATTGTAGCCGCCATGCGTGGAGGGCTTGTCCGGTTAAATTGACGCCGATAGAACGGTTGGAACTGTACATGGGATCGCCGACAATCGGATGTTTGATTTCGGCTGTGTGGACGCGAATTTGATGGGTGCGGCCGGTTTCTAGTTGATAGTGGATTAAGCAATAGTTGCCGAGTCTTTCTTTGATTGTCCAGTGAGTAACAGAGGGGCGGCCACCTTTTTCTTCTGGTACTATACCCATTTTTTTGCGGTCTGTGGGATGCCTGCCGATGGGTAGGTCTATTGTACCTGTTTCGGCGCTGGGAACTCCGTAAACTATGCCTAAATATTCGCGGCGGGCGGTTTTGGTTTTGAGTTGGGCTTGCAGGTTTTGGTGGGCAATGTCGGTTTTGGCGATCGCGATCGCACCTGTTGTATCTTTGTCTAATCTGTGGACGATTCCGGGCCGTTGAACGCCACCGATTTCTGCGAGGGGACAGTGGGCTAACAGGGCGTTGACTAAGGTGCCGTCTTGATGTCCGGCGGCTGGATGGACGACTAATCCGGCGGGTTTGTTGATGATAATTAGGCTGTCGTCTTCGTAAAGGATAGAGAGGGGAATTGCTTGGGCTGCTAATTTTGTGGGCTGGGCGTCGGGTAAAGTGATGTGGATGCGATCGCCCGTTTTGACTGATATTTTTTTTGAGGTGCAGGTTTCGTCGTTGACTTTGACGTTGCCTTGTGATATGAGAGTTTGGATTCGCGATCGGGACAAATCTGGTATTTGGTTGGACAGCCAAATATCTAATCGCTGAGTAACATTATTCTGGTTAAATTCCTCCGTATTTTCTACTGTGTACATCTGTGTCGCAGTCTCTGTTTCTATCATTTATTTTTTACTGTTTTTTGCCTTTATTAAGCAAGAATTACGCAAATATCGGAGGGCGGTTGAAACCGCGCCGACACAGACAAAACCCGCCTCCGCGGGTTGAAGACGGCGGTTGAAACCGCGCCGACACAGACAAAACCCGAGCTCAGAGGGGTTGAAGACGGCGGTTGAAACCGCGCCGACACAGACAAAACTCGCCTCCGCGGGTTGAAGACGGCGGTTGAAACCGCGCCGACACAGACAAAACTCGCCTCCGCGGGTTGAAGACGGCGGTTGAAACCGCGCCGACACAGACAAAACCCGAGCTCAGAGGGGTTGAAGACGAAGGCGTTAAAATTACGTTATCCTCTTCAGTCCGCGGAGGCGGACATCGTTTGTATAGCAGCGGTTTCAACCGCCGTCTTCTCTTTTATCCTAACATTTTTAAGTAAAATTGACAATTTTACCTACAATTATCGCAGTGGCCACACCGCATTGATGTAGCTTCCTTGGTAAAGCCAAAAGCTTGCAGCAAAAATTGCCATCTGCACTCCCGATGTTTGAGATATTTTGCCATTTCTGCGGCGGCGCTAAAGTTTTGTTTACCACCTGTTTGCTGTGCGGATTTGTCGATCGCATAATTAAAAGGATCTTCCCATTTTAACTGTCCGCTGCTGTGCAAAATTGAAAGGGCGATCGCACTTTCGGGAAATTCCCGCGACACAGCATCTACATCGCCCTTAGCTGGGAGTTGTTTCGCCAACTTCTGGGCTTCTCGAAATTGCGATCGCAGTTTATCTTGAAAAAATTGTGCTCTTTGTTTGTCATCGGGATAAAGCAAACCCGTCGGTTCGCTAATCAACGTCAGGGCGATCGATAATTTGCCGTCGCGTCCGCCTCTACCAATTTCTTGAATGTATTCTGATAATAGCAAAGGTGCTTGAAAGTGAACAACCCACCGCACATCCGACTTGTTAATTCCCATACCAAACGCTGAGCTACAAACAACAAATTTAAGATCGTTATTCAGCCAAGCAGTTTCTATTTTTCTGCGCGATTCTGCACTCAAACCTGCATGATAGGCTGCGGTTTTGTAACCTGCATCTCCCAGCAAATTCGCCAAATTTTCGCTATCTTTTCTCGTGCGGACGTAGACTAAACCTGCTTCTTTGCGTCGAGCTTTGATAAAATTTAATAACTGTTGTTTTCGTCCTCTGGGTGTCCAGACAGTTTGCACTTGCAGGTGCAGATTAGAACGGTATGGACTCAGCAAAAATGCTTCCGGCTTGTGCAGTTGCAAGACTTTTTTGATTGTTTGCTGGGCTTCCGGGTTGGCTGTAGCTGTGAAAGCGGCGATCGCAATTTTGCTGTTTTCCGGCTTAGATTTCAACAAAGCCGGCCGCACTGTTCCCAAACGGCGGTAAGCTGGGCGGAAAGTATCACCCCATTGAACTAAACAGTGAGCTTCATCTAAGATTAAACCGTTGATTGGTATGTGCGGCTGACTGATAATTTGCCAAACAGGTTTGCTGAGTAATGTTTCGGGAGACAGGTACAGCAATCTCAATTTATTTTGTTGCAGCGATTGCATAGTTTGCTGTCGTTGCTGTACAGGTAGTTGACTGTGGAGGATGGAAGCGGGTAAATTGCGATCGCGCAATTCTTGCACTTGATTTTCCATCAGCGCGACTAACGGCGAAACTACCAAAGTTAAGCCTGTTTGTAACAAAGCTGGCAATTGAAAACAAATAGATTTGCCGCCACCAGTCGGCATAATGATCATTGTATCTTTTCCGGCTAATAAACTGCTAACTATTTCTCCTTGCGGTGGTCGAAAGTCGTCGTATCCCCAGATTTGTTTGAAGGCGGCGCGGGCTTGATTTAATAATTTTGGTTCTGGTTGGTATTTCATTTGGTTTATCCCCAAATCAGACCTGTCAATTATACCTGAGTCCGTAGAGTGCGTCAGCAAAATTCTGATCTATGTTTAGCAAAGATTTTCATTCCTGACGTACCCTACTTTCAACAGTGTTGCAATGTTTTGAGATTCTTTGTTTCATCTCAATTCCATTTGTATCGGATTGATTTAACCGCAGAGAACACAGAGAACGCAGAGAAAGAGAAGAGAGAGAGGAATAATTCTATTCTATACGCTGGCAAATCTCCAAATCTCTCTTGAGTAATCCAAAATCCAAAATCTAAAATTCCCTAAGACTCTTCACCGTCTCGGCGCCCTAGTTCGTAGACACCACCGCCAATACAGGCGATCGTCCCCATAGATACCGCCCAACTGGTGCCCAACGATAATTCGACGCCCCAATTGCACAATCCACCCACAATCAAAAAGGGCAGAATACTCAGCAGCGAAGCGTAAAAGGCATTTTGAGCTTCTCTGGCTTGCTTGGTTCTCTCAAACTCTTCTTGGGAGGTATAGAGGGATCTTTCGGCAAAATTCATCCAGCGGTTGAGTTGCAGGATTATCCATTCTGTGATGGGTGACAGACCCCAATACAGGGCTAAAGACCATAGTGACGCACCGGCGATCGCAGTTGCGTCGATCGCAAAACTAAAAGGAAAAATTTCGGTAAGCATTGCTTGATCTGTGTGTTATGAATTTGAGATTTCAGACGGCATCCAAAATCCCGGACTACACTATAGTGTCAAGCAAAAGCCCGATCGAATTCAACCGCAGCACAAATTCGGCTGGCAAATAATTGTCCGTTACCCCCCAGCATTTAACCCGGAGCCTTGACACAAGTTGTGCATAGGGTAAGATACACGTTGGTCAACTGATTCGCTAGTGGGTAGAGCACGCGAGGCAATCTTGCAGCGAATTGGCACAACAGACAACGCACATTCGCCAGTACATTAAACTTTCAGGAGTTAAAGAAATCGTGCAAGACTCTACAAGCCCGATCGCAGTAAAACGCTTTTTTCGGCTTAGACAGATACTACTGTTAACTCTTTCGCTTTGTATCGTAGTGATTAGCCCTTATTTGCAGCAGCAGTTAGTCAAGGCTCAGTCAGGTTTACCAAGCAAATTAGCCACGGGTAATATGTGGCAGGAAGCCTCTTTTCCCGTCGAAAGTTTTGAAGCCTACACTTCCCCCTTTGGCCCCCGGGGCGGCGATTTTCACTACGGTTTGGACATGGCAGCCCCGGAAGGCAGCTACATCCGCAATTGGTGGGCTGGTCAAGTTGTGGAAGTTTGGGAAGATGGTCGATGCGGCACTGGTATGGTGGTGCGATCGGGAGATTGGGAGCACATCTACTGTCACCTCAAAGGTAGGGTGCAAGCCGCTAACGGCGGGCGTTATTATGTCGATCGCGAAGGTGGGCTGCAAATTTGGCAGGGTCAAACTGTGCCGGCTGGTGCGAGAATTGCCAGGGTGGGAATGACGGGCCGCACGAGTGGGCCTCACCTGCATTGGGGATTGAAGTACGGCGGGCGCTGGGTAGATCCGGCTTTGGTTCTGCGCGAAATGTATTCCAATCAATCTTAGTGCAGTGCTGTCCCGCCCCCGAACCTTCATTTCTCTTCGTTTGTAGTAAGGACTTTAGTCCTAATTGTTTCGGTTTGTAGTAAGGACTTTAGTCCTAATTCTTTCAGTTTGTAGTAAGGACTTTAGTCCTAATCTTTTCAGTTTGTAGTAAGGACTCTAGTCCTAATTTTTTCGGTTTGTAGTAAGGACTTTAGTCCTAATTGTTTCGGTTTGTAGTAAGGACTTTAGTCCTAATCTTTTCAGTTTGTAGTGAGGACTTTAGTCCTAATTTTTTCAGTTTGTAGTAAGGACTTTAGTCCTAATTCTTCCAAGAAGAAGGACTGAAGTCCTCACTACAAACCTTACTACAAACCTTTAATGACTACTAACTAATTCACGTTGGTGCCAACTCTTTTTTGGTAGACTCAGCATATCGATCGACAATTTTGCGGAATTCATCACCGTCAATGGTTTCTTCATCCAACAGCGCTTCCACCAGCTTGTCTACCAAATGGCGGTTTTCGCGGATAATCCGGCGGGCTTCTTCGTAGCAATGAACTGCGATTTCCCTGACTTGCCGATCGATCTTAATTGCCATTGCTTCGGAATAATCCGACGATCGCGAATTCCAGTTTTGGCCCAAAAATACCTCACTGTTGGGACTTTCCAAAGCCACAGGCCCCAAATCCGACATTCCGTAAAGCGTTACCATCTCCCTCGCTAGCTTGCTGACTTCTGTGATATCGCTGCTGGCGCCCAAAGTTACTTCGGCATCGCCGTAAACTTCTGCCTCCGCCGCCCGTCCCCCCAAAGCTACTGTAATCCGGCTTAACAGCCACGCCCGACTCCTCAAACCTTCGCTGTCGATCATTTCGTCGTCGAGTACGTAGTTGGCAAAGCCTGCGATACCCCCGGAACGCGGAATAATCGTTACTTTTTCTAGGGTGTCGGTATTTTTCAGCATCGTTGATACGAGGGCGTGTCCGATTTCATGGTATGCTACCAGCCACTTTTTCTTACTGTCGAGCAGCGGGTTGAGCGTCAGCCCGATCGTAATTCGGTCGATCGCATCGTTAACTTCTAAATTACCGATCGTGTCTTTGCGCCGCCTCGCTGTGAGAATAGCTGCTTCGTTGAGCAAATTTGCCAAGTCAGCGCCGGAAAAGCCCGGAGTGCGGCGGGCGATCGTATCTAGGGCCACTTCTTCGTCGAGTTTTTTGTTGCGTGCGTGCACTTCCAAAATCCCCAAACGCCCTTTGTAGCTGGGCAAATCTACCGTTACTTGGCGATCGAACCTACCGGGCCGCAGCAGGGCAGTATCGAGCACGTCGGGGCGGTTAGTCGCTGCAATCACAATCACGCCGCTGTTACCCTCAAAGCCGTCCATTTCTGTCAGCAACTGGTTGAGAGTTTGTTCGCGTTCGTCATTTCCGCCGCCAATACCAGCGCCGCGCTGCCTTCCTACGGCGTCTATTTCATCGATGAAGACGATGCAAGGCGCATTTTCTTTAGCTTTGCGGAACAAGTCGCGCACGCGCGAGGCGCCGACTCCGACGAACATTTCGACAAATTCGGAACCGGAGATGCTGAAGAATGGAACGGCTGCTTCGCCTGCGATCGCTTTTGCCAACATTGTTTTACCTGTTCCCGGAGGCCCGATTAACAGAACTCCTCTGGGAATTTTGGCGCCGATGGCGTTGAAGCGTTCGGGTTTTTTGAGGAAAGTGACAACTTCTTGCAGTTCTTCTTTAGCTTCTTCGATTCCTGCTACGTCGTCGAACATCACACCGGTTTTGGCTTCCATTTGGAAACGGGCTCGGGATTTGCCGAAGTTCATGGCATTTCCTTGCGATTGAGTCGATCGGCGCAGGATTGCCATCAACACTGCCAGCACCGCAAAAATCACTAGCAAGTTTACTACTAAACTGACTGCTGCGGTGTTGTCTGCTGTTTGTTTGACTTCAAAGTCGATCTTTTTGGCGCGGATTTGCGAGTAGAGTTCTCGGTTGTTGTAGTCGAAGAGAGTAACTATTTGCGCCTGATCGTTTTTTTGATCTTTTAGCCTAACTTTGGCAGTTCTTTGGATTTCGTCTATTTCGACTTTACTGACTTGTCCTTTTTCTATGTTCTCGATGAGTTGGCTGTAACTCATGGTGTTGTTTGGCGCGCTTTCGGCAAAAACCGGGGTCGAGAGCAATATTCCTTGAGAAATCACCAAACTACCCAGGATGCGCCAAAGATTTCGTCCTGGAATTGATTTTTTAGGATTCTGCTGGCTCGATTGGTCTTTTTTTACAGCTAGATGCCCCAGCCATGCGTGTTTCCAAGAATTTTTCATATATATTGCTTTGCCCAAGGTTGAAGACTACCAAGATTGACCGCTTGTGGTTTGCTACGTTCGTTTATTTTAACAAGATGCCGGGTGTTCAATGGGTTTATCTGTCGCTAACATCTCAAGAGGTCGCTCTAGATGCTGGATTTTTAACCCGCTGCGACTCAGAAATCGGGTTGTTTACCAAATCTGTCGGCTCTCACCCAGGATTTTGCTCAAAAAACCTGTTTCTCGGCCCCCTCCACTTAACTTACCCGCTGCGACTGAGAAACCGGGTTTTTCACCACATCTATCGGCTCTCACCCAGGATTTTGCTCAAAAAACCCGGTTTCTTGACCATAAATCGAAAATCGATTGACACTTGCCGATCGCACTTGTTACACTAATCATAGTCGTAATGAGTACGTCTTAGTCAAGCAGTTATTGTTTTTAAGTTTTATGGTAAAGATAGTCGGCATTGGTGGAAG
Source organism: Microcoleus sp. bin38.metabat.b11b12b14.051 (assembly GCF_013299165.1). Taxonomy (NCBI): domain Bacteria; kingdom Bacillati; phylum Cyanobacteriota; class Cyanophyceae; order Oscillatoriales; family Microcoleaceae; genus Microcoleus; species Microcoleus sp. bin38.metabat.b11b12b14.051. Next base: position 58,846 of record NZ_JAAFKD010000014.1, on the reverse strand, counting down.
TTTGCGAGCTGGCTCCTACAGCCAGTTAGCACTGAAGATAGCAGCAGAGAGGGCGCAGGCCCTGGGTGCATCCGTTGAAATATTCGATTTGCGATCGATCAACCTGCCCTTCTGCGACGGCGAGAATGATTATCTCGATTACCCGGATGTGGAAAAGCTGCGGAATGCGGTACGCCAAGCCGACGGTTTGATTTTGGCAACACCGGAGTATCACGGTAGCGTCAGCGGTGCCCTCAAGAATGCCCTGGATTTGATGAGTTTCGAGCATTTGGACGGCAAAGTTGCGGGTGCGATCAGCGTGTTGGGAGGACAAGTCAACAGCAACGCCCTTAACGATTTGCGAACCATTCTCAGATGGGTACACGCTTGGGTAATTCCCGAACAAATTGCGATCGGAGAAGCTTGGAAAGCTTTTAGTCCTGACGGTAAATTGTTGGATGAAAAACTATCTAAAAGGTTAGACGAATTTGCTCGGAGTTTGGTAGAAAATACCCGAAAATTGCGAGGAGTTTCTTAGTAAAAGGCTGGGAATTGGGAATTGGGAATCGAGAATTGGGAATTGGGAATTGGGAATTGGGAATTGGGCATTGGTAACAGTTAACAGTTAACAGTTAACAGTTAACACTCAACTGACTTCAAAAAGGCATATCGATCGCATCTCCAAAAGGATGCGGTACGTCGATCGGCATTCTTCCGGGTTTTGACTCATACTTGTCAATCCACTTTTTCGCCAATTCCAAAGCTTCCTCCTCAGTTTTGGCATTTTGGACAGCCACGTGGCGGTTCCCGTGGCTGTCCCAAACTTCGACGTAGAAGACTGTCTGCGATTGCAGAATCCAACCTTTATAAGTGTCTGCGGGTTCCATAGTGAAAATCCTCAAATCATCCGGCGGGGAGTTGGACTGGCGACCTAATTGTAAATATTGCCCCGTGTAAAATGAACTTTACGGGGGTTTCTATAGTATTTTTGGAAAAAAGTCAGTTTTACGGTTAACCTCATGACTAGACTGCTCAAGCAATTATTTAACTGGAGAAATTATCTCCAACCAGCAGCGATCGCGATCGCGATCGTCCTGATCGCATCCCAGATAGCGGTACTGCCGGCCTTGGCGACGGGCGTGTACGAAATACCGATGTTGTCGGCGGGCGATCGAACTTGGGTGTTTGACAAAGGCGACGTACTCAGCCGCAGCAGCGAAAGCAACATCAGCAGCGTGCTCGACACCTTGGAACAGAAAACAGGAAAACAAGTCAGGTTTGTCACCATCCACCGCCTAGACTACGGCGAAACAACTGCCACTTTCACCGACCAATTATTTGAACAGTGGTTTCCCGCAAAAGAAGACCAGACCAATCAAATTTTACTCGTTCTCGACACTGTTACCAACAGTGCGGCAATTCGTACCGGCGAAGGGGTTAAATCCCTGCTAAGCGATGAAATTGCCCAGAGTGTAGCTGGAGAAACCGTCCAAGTGCCGCTGCGCGAAGCCAACAAATACAACGAAGCATTTACCGCAGCCAGTTCGCGGATTGCGACTGTGATGTCGGGCGAACCCGATCCGGGCGCGCCTAAAGTTGTGGACAACATTCAAGTTGAAGGCACATTTAAGACGGCTGAAGAAACAGACCAAGGTAATGCCACAGTTATTGTGGTTGTGCTGTTGGTATTGGCGACAGTGATTCCGATGGTGACTTATTTCTGGTATCAAGGTTTTTCGTAATCGCTTGCTGTCAGATGTAATAGACTTGCATTGCATAAATATTTGATAGATCGACCGCAGATGAAAGGCAGATTAACACAGATTAACGCAGATAATTTGAAGAAGAGCGATCGAATAAATGCAATGCAAGTTTAATGATTTGCCATTTTTTCAATAAGTTACGGCGTGGTTGGACTAATCTTGAATGTATTCTCGATCGCCCAACAAAGCAATTTCTGCCCGCACAAATTCCCGTCCCAGATAAGCCGCGTGATCGAACATCGTCACCGGGCTGGGGCGGGTTTCTTCTAGGATTTTGACGCAAAGTTCTTTGGCGGTTCTGCCGCTAAAAAGTGTGCACTGAGTGCGTTCTACCTTGCCGCGCGCGGGGATTGGTTTCCCTGTTTCTGGATCGACGGCGAGGCCGCGATCGTCGATGATGTTGGTGAAGTGTTTGGCGCAAATTAGGCTGGTGGGGCGATCGATGTAGATGATGAAGTAGCCACCAGGATCGAGGTCGATGTGGCGTTTGGATAGGCTGTCATCGATAGCTGTGAGGTTTTCCAAGGTTTGACTCATGGTTGGGGAAAGGCAGTAAATAATCGCTGCTGTTTGTTTGGCTATTTCTAGTTTAGTGGGCTGCGGGGCAAGTTTGGGATTTTTTGGGCAACATTCTCGGCGATATTTGTAGACACGGCAATGCCCTGTCCGGCGCGGGTTTTTGTTTAAATTAGTATTATTAACCGCAGAGAACGCAGAGAACGCAGAGTTAAAGAAGATAGAGAAACAAAATATGTTATTATTGGCTGAGTAACATTTTGCATTAAATTATAAATGAAATTTATAGATTTATTTGCGGGAATAGGAGGTTTCAGGCAAGGTTTTGAGAATGCGGGATTTGAATGTGTTTTTTCCTGCGAAATCAACAAAAACTGCCAAGAAGTTTACAGCAAAAACTTTAACGAAACTCCTACAGGAGACATCAAAGAAATCAATCTGGCTGATTTGGATGAGTTTGATGTTTTAGTTGCCGGGTTTCCGTGCCAACCTTTTAGCATTTGCGGTAAAAAGCTAGGTTTTGAAGATACGAGAGGAACGCTATTTTTCGAGATTTGTAAAATTCTCAAAATCAAACAACCTCAAGTTATCGTCCTCGAAAACGTCAAACATTTGATTCATCACGACAAGGGAAATACCTTAAAAGTAATTATCGCAAGTCTTGAGAGTTTGGGATACAATGTCAACTGGCAAATATTAAATGCTAAAGATTTTGGAGTTCCCCAACATCGAGAAAGAATATTTATTATTGGAACTCAGGGGAAAGCATTCAATTTTTCTCGACTTCCGACCAAGTTTCCGCCACAACTCAGAGATTTTCTGGATGTGCGAGGTGACTTTGAAATCTTGGATAGTTCTAAATATACTTTAATTGAGCATCCGAAAAAGCAAGTTTCGGGGCTGTTATTTGTAGGTTACAGAAATAAAGGTACTTGGAAAACTGGCGTCAGGCCGAATACAGAACATTTATCAAGGGTTCACCGACAACCTAATCGCATTTATTCGGTAGATGGAGTGCATCCGACAATTCCTTCACAAGAAACATCGGGCCGATTTTTTATTTATTTTCCTGAAACAAACACTGTCAGGAAACTAACGCTGAAGGAGTGTTATCGACTGATGGGTTTTCCTGAAGATTTTAAAATTCATCCCAAGGTTGGGGAAAGTTACAAGCAAATTGGGAATTCGGTTTGTGTGCCGGTAGTGGAAGCGATCGCGAAAGAAATATTAATCAGCTCTTAAAACCGCTTCTATAGAACCCATTTGAGATCTATTCTGCGTAAATCTCAGAAACCGGGTTGATCTCGGTATTTCTCGTCATCCAACCCAAAAACTCGTAGAAACCCGGTTTCTTGCCCCGGGCGTAAATCTCAGAAACCCGGTTGATCTCGGTATTTCTCGTCACCCAACCCAAAAACTCAAAGATGTCAAATGGGTTCTATACGAACACAATCAGGATAGTGCGCGGACTAAGGCATAATCGCACTTAACATGATATCATATTAATTAGCCAAGTCAATTGCAACCAACTTTAAAATAGGATTATTCAGTAATGCAACTCGAAGAATATTTCGACTTTCAGCGGGCCGATGATATTCGAGTCAAAGGGACGCGAATCGGCATTGAAACTATCTTATATGATTTCATTCATCGCGCTCGCACTCCCGAACAAATTGCTCAAACTTATCCATCTCTCAACTTGGAACAAGTTTATGCTACTATCCTTTACTATCTGCACAACAAAGAGGCGGTGAGTAACTATATTGCTGATTGGTTGGAGTGGAGCCACCAGCAACTTAAAGCACAACAACTTAATCCTCCACCCGGTATTGCTAGACTGCAAAAATTGAGAGCGGAACAAAAAGCTAAACAAATCAAAAATGAGTCTGAATTATCTATTGGATGAAAATGTCGATCCTAGCTATAAAGCAATACGGTTCACTTAAGACAGTTCATGGGAAAAATAATGTGACAAATAGACGCTGCGATTGCCGCGCGAGGACGCTCGCAATGACAAATAAACCTTAAGTGAACCGTATTGAGCTATAAAGTTGAAATTCTGACAAGCAATCCCGATTTTATAGTTTGGTGCGTGGGCGAGCCCGAAGCTCCGAGTCGGGGAACTTTAGATCCAGAAATTCTTAAATGGTGCGAGGAATATAACTTTATATTGGTGACTAACAATCGTAAATCAATGCCCGTACATTTAACAGATCATTTAGCTGAGCGTCGTCATATTCCAATACGGTTCACTTAAGGTTTATTTGTCATTGCGAGCGTCCTCGCGAAGCAATCGCAGGGTCTATTTATCACATTATTTTCCCCGTGAACTGTCTTAAGTAAACCGTATTGCGTCATATTCCAGGCATTTTTCTCCTGAATGCCCAATTAAGTATCGGACAAAATATTCGGCAATTGATTTTTCTTGCCGAGGCATCTTTTGATGATGAATATCAAGATCAAATTGTTCATTTACGAGAGATTGTTTGAATAATTTTGTCAAGGGCGATCGCACTTTTATTGATTCATAAACCAGGTTGCTGTCAATATCTAGTTGAAGATGACAATCTCGAAAGCCGACACCCGTTATTCGATCGGAAAACTTGCTAAGCTATGTTTGCCTATGTTGCCATACAATTATAGATCGCTCTGCTAACAAATCAGCTAATCGTTCAGCCCTGTCTCGGTCATCTTTCGGGTAAGGTAAACCGATAATTTCGGCGTGGGATGCTGAATCAGGTACTGCATCTAAGCCTAATTCACGAATTTGTCCTACTTGGAGACTAGCAACTCCATAACAATTCTTGAAGTTTGCTGCACATTTTTCAGGCGAAGAAACGCTGGCAATTGTCAGGGATAACCCACGGTCATTTGGGCGCAGTAGATAAGCGTCAAATAAAACTAAATTATTTTCTCGATCGATCCATTGTTTTCGGAGTAAAGCTCTATAGACAATAGCACTGTCAGCTAAAGGCTCGAACTCTAAGTTACTGCTATCAGATATCTCATTCATACCTTGTTAAACCACTCTAGCCAATCAACTAAAGTTGATACAGAAATGATATCTTCCGATTTGTAATCCTCATTTTTTTGATGATAAACGTAAGCTTGAGCATCGGCATTAGCTGGGCAAAATAACCTAACTCTACAATCTGCTTTTTTATTTTGCCAAGCAAGTCTGATACTACCTGCATCGTCTGTACTTGTTGATGCTTGAGGGAAATTATCGCCCAAAATATCATAGGCTTCTACAATTAATTTCATCGCTGTCTTAAAAGCGTACTCAGTCGGTCTTAAGATTCCATATTCGTCTTCTTCTTCTAAATCTAAAAGTTCGAGAAGACGTTCAACTGTTACCCGAAAGTTTGATAATCCCTTTGTGCTATTGCTATTAGTAATCTGTTGGTTAGCTACAGTCATAAGATGTAAGTTCCTCAATGCTGGCCAATTTCATCTTAACACAGGCTCATACTGCGAAATTTGTCGATCGCAAAATGGCGATTCCCTACGGGATAGCTGGCTTTGCGCGTACTTCCATTGAGTCAGAAGCCCGGTTTCTTTGATTTTTAGGAGAAAAGGGCGATCGTAGTTGGTGTTAATCGACCGCCTTGTCTAGAGATAATTTACGCTGAGAAACGACACAATCTTGCAAATAAATATTAATTAATTCCTGAGAAGATATCCCGGCTTCTTGAGCCATATTTTCAAAATATTCAATCACATCAATCCCTATAGAAATAGTGACCTGTTTTTTCAACTGTTGGGCATAAGGATTAGGTCTTTTCTTCATCCTTGAAAGATCGTATTCCGGTTCCAACTTATTCCCGACTCCACACATACCTTTGACAAACCGACTTGGCTCCTATTCTACATCATCCGCAGGCGATCGCACCCTGTAAAATAGGCATTGAATCTGTTACATAACTTCACCAAATACAAATTATTGATAATTGTTTTCCTCTTGACAAACTTTTGATTTTTATTTTTCCTCTGGACGAGTAACGAAATAGTCCTTTAACCAGTCACACTTCCTTTGAGTCAGAAACCGGGTTTCTATCAATATCTGATTTTAGCCGACAGTCCTTAACCAGAAATAATGCCAAATTTAAGGACAAATATCATCGCAGAGATGTCGATCGCTTTCACTCACATTCGGATTAGTTTTGAGATAATCCTTAATCCAATTACAACCTTTTTTGAGTAAGTTATTTAGTTTAACATCTACGTCTAAGATTAAATCTTCAGGATCGATAGGCCACAACCGCACAGTTTTGTCAAAACTAGCAGAAGCAATGATTTGACCATCGGGACTAAAACTTACTCCATAGACTGAATCAGTATGCCCTTCTAGGGTTCTCAAGAGTGTTCCATCAAGGTTCCACAATTTCACGGTTCTATCATCACTAGCAGAAGCAATGATTTGACCATAGGGACTAAAACTTACTCTCCAGATCCGATCAGTATGTCCTTCTATGGTTCTCAAGAGTGTTCCATCAAGGTTCCATAATCTCACAGTTCTGTCAGCGCTAGCAGAAGCAATAATTTGACCATCGGGGCTAAAACTTACTCCATATACTCGATCAGTATGTCCTTCTATGGTTCTCAAGAGTATTCCATCAAGGTTCCATAATCTCACAGTTCTGTCAAAACTAGCAGAAGCAATGATTTGACCATTGGGGCTAAAACTTACTTCGTATACTCGATCAGTATGTCCTTCTAGGGTTCTTAAGAGTTTTCCATCAAGGTTCCACAATTTCACGGTTCTATCAGAACTAGCAGAAGCAATGATTTGACCATTAGGGCTAAAACACACTCCCCAGACCTGATCGGTATGTCCTTCATGTCCTTTTAGGCTTTTCAAGAGTGTCCCATTGAGACTCCATAATTTCACAGTTTTGTCAAAACTAGCAGAAGCAATGATTTGACCATCAGGGCTAAAACTTACTCCATATACTCGATCAGTATGTCCTTCAAATCCTTCTAGGGTTCTCAAGAGTTTTCCATCAAGGTTCCACAATTTCACGGTTGTATCAGCACTAGCAGAAGCGAGGATTTGACCATTGGGGCTAAAACACACTCCCCAGACCTGATCGGTATGTCCTTCATGTCCTTTTAGGGTTTTCAAGAATGTCCCATTGAGGTTCCATAGTCTCACGGTTTTGTCAAAACTAGCAGAAGCAATCATTTGACCATCAGGGCTAAAACTTACTCCATAGACTGAATCGGTATGTCCTTCTAGGATTCTCAAAAGTTCTCCATCAAGGCTCCACAATTTCACGGTTCTGTCAAAACTAGCAGAAGTAATGATTTGACCATCAGGGCTAAAACTTACTCCCCAAACCCAATTATTATGTCCTATTAGATTTCTCAAAAATGTTCCATCAGAGTTCCATAATTTCACGGTTCTGTCAGCACTGGCAGAAGCAATAATTTGACCATCAGGGCTAAAACTTACTCCATATACTTTAGCAGTATGTCCTTCTAGGTTTCTCAAGAATGTTCCATCAAGGTTCCACAATTTTACAGTTTTATCAAAACTACCAGAAGCAATGATCTGACCATTGGGGCTAAAACTTACTCCATATACTCGATCAGTATGTCCTTTTAGGGTTCTCAATGGTGTGCTATCAAGATTCCATAGGCGCACGGTTCTGTCAGCACTGGCAGAAGCAATGATTTGACCATCGGGGCTAAAACTTACTTCATATACCCGATCAGTATGTCCTTCTAGACTTCCCACGATTGTTCCATCGAGGCTCAATAATTTCACAGTTCTGTCATCACTAGCAGAAGCAATGATTTGACCATCGGGGCTAAAGCTTACTCCCCATACCTGAGCATCATGTCCTTCAAAATTCATTAATAGTTTACCGTCTAATCCCCAAAGTTTAACAGTTTTATCATCACTGACTGAAGCAATCATTGAACCATCTGTACTAAAAGCAACACCACTTACTTCACCCTTATGACCTATCAGTTGATTTTTTTCGCTAATTTCATAGTTTCCTTGCTGTAATCTTTCAATAACATTTATTTTTGACTCCTCTGAAGGTTCTTTAATATTGCGTAACTTAACACCTGCTTTAATAGCAATTACCAAGGAACTTAACTGTTGTTTCAACTGTAATTCCTTTTGAGATAAAGTCAATAAATCTTGAATGCGCTCAATATCTTCTTGTTCCTGATACTGACGACTAGCGAGGATAAATTTTCTTTCTTCTTGGTCAATAATACATTCACTTCTTTTGTTTAACCAGCCTTCAGCTTCTACCAGTAATGCTCCTCGTAGCAAAGCACTATTATCTTTACCACTATTTTCCCAGCTATTTTTTTCATCGCGTAACCGATCTTGCCATTTCCGAAATTCCCGATCTTCCTCCATCCACTCTCGCAGGCGTTCCCATCCTCTAATTAAAGCTTCATGGATTACCTCAATAGTTGCTTGTTGTTTAGAATCTTTTCCTGTAACCACTAAACGAGCTTCTGCATTAGCTAACGTACTCACTAACTCCCAATTTTTTTCTCCTATTTGCTCACGGGTTGCTATGCGACGAGTAGCATCGGTATTTTCCCCAAAACGAACTAATTGGGTAAAGATATGCTTAAGTCGATTTTGCTCGTCTTCATTTAATTTATGATAGAATTCCTCAGCATGATTGGCTAAGGCTTTTTCAACTCCGCCCATTTCATGATAAGCTGCGATTGTTAATTGACCATCCCTTTGTTTTTCCCACAATTGTTCTAAACAAAACTCTAGTAAAGGTAACTCACCTGGGTTACTTGTAACTGCATCTAAGATAATCTTTGTCAGTCCATCCTGAATTGTCAGACCAACTTTTCGCGCTGGTTCTTCAATGACTGATTGTAATTCCTCTTGATTCATTACACCGATGAGTTTTTGAGCTGAGTTTTGGAATACTTCTAGTAAAGGCTGATAATCTATAGCGTGTCCATAAAAATCGGCTCTGAGAGTAATTACCAAAACAATATCATGGGTTCTATTTTTCTGTCTTTCTGCATTAATCACTTCTAATAGTTGGTCTATAAAAACCTTTCTTTCATCTTCTGGAGAAAGAGTATAAATCTCTTCAAATTGATCTACGAAAATCAGAAAACGCTGCTTAGGCGATTTTTTTTGTAAACTGACATCTAAAACATCTTTTAGAGTTAATTCACCTGTTTTAAAATTGTTTGCGGATCTTTTTGCTTTAGCAAGACACTCCAATGAATCAATCTCAGGTTCTAGCAAGGATAACAGAGCATTAGCTAGTTGAAGTAACGGCGAGTTTGTTGGTCGGAAGGTAATAAATTTCCATCCTCCCATTTCTTCTAATTTAGGAATGAGGCCGGCAAAAACTACCGAAGATTTACCACTGCCAGAGTTACCAATAACAGCTACAAATGGTTGTTGTTGTACGGCATCCACTAGGGTTTTAGTGAACTTTTCACGTCCAAAGAAAAAGTGAGCATCGTCTTTTGTGAAAGCTGATAAGCCTTTATAGGGGCATTTTATAATCTTTGGAGGAGTCTCATTAACCTCATCTTTTTTGTCTGATATCCAAGCCTCATATTGTGCTTTTAGCCATTCCTCTAATTCTGGCAATTTTCCTGAGCCTTGAGAACGAAATTCGTAACCATCCGGTTTTTGCTTGCTTTTGGCAAACTTATCAAAAATTTCCCCTTTAAATTTTTTATAACTATATAAACTTATTCCTTTTAATTGATTTACTAACTCATTTTCCGTTTGTCTGATTCCTATATTCTCTTCAGAAAATTGTTTTAAAAACACTGTTGTTTGGGCTGTACTTAACTCATAAGTGTCAGCAATTTCTCTCAAAAAAGCATTCCACATCTTTATTTTTTCCATGATATTTTTTGTAAATGATCTACCAAAATAGCAAAGTAGAAAATATCTTCTACTTTCTTCTACTTTTAGTAGAAACAATTGGTGACTGACATTGAGAAGTCGGATTGTCTAGGATGGATGTACACCAGGGGAGATGGAACGACGGGCAAGAAACTTGCCTGATCTATTCACCCAAATCATTTTATCACGAATCCAGGAGTCATTTATGCAGTCTTTTTCATCAAATCAATCGACAAACGCCATGATCCAGGTCATAAGCCAGTCGGGCAGTAATAGTTCTTGTATTGTTTCTGAGATAAATATTGAACAACTTTCTAATGGTTGTATTGCACTGACAACAATCTTCGCGATCACTCTGCTCATTAAACAAATCAGATTACTGATTGAATCCGGCAAGGAATAGTAGTTAGGGGAGTTATAAGCTGTTACGCATTTTAAAATGTCTATTAGTAGGCTGACTGCCTGTGATAAGCAGGATGCTTATCCTACATTATGTCGTTTAAATGCGTAACAGCTTACTTATTAATTGCCGATTTACGACATTTGTACAACAGGGCTATCTACTGTTTAAATTTTGATTCCCTATCTACCCCTTAGTATTTTCCAAAGAAACGATCGCACTTAAACCCGCCCTTAACTGTTCTCCTCTCTCCTGCACATTCGCCAAAATCTCCTCTGATTCTATAGTTTGACACACTGACAAAGCCACAGCACCAACAAAATTCGTAAGGACACGGCATTGCCGTGTCCTGAAAACTTAAGCTGGAACTTGGATTCTTTCACTTCCGGAAAGCTCAAATGCGGCGTGAATTGCCTTCAAGGCTGTGACACCTTGTGCCTCATCCACAACGCAGCTAATCTTAATCTCGGAAGTGGCAATCATTTGAATGTTGATTTTGTGCTGCGAAAGCGCTTCAAACATCTTCGCCGCAACTCCCGGATGCGCTACCATTCCAGAACCGACTACGCTAACTTTGGCAATTTCTGTATCGACTGCTACTTCGCCCCAGCCGAATTCAACGGCTGATTTTTCCAGGACTGTTTTGGCAGAATCTGCGTCAATTTGTGCTACGGTAAATGCAATGTCGCGTGTTAATATGCCGTCGATATTTCGGCAGCGCTGCGATTGAATGATTGTGTCTACGCTGATATTTTCTTCGGCTAAAAGTCCGAACAGTTTTGCTGCTACTCCGGGCCGATCGGGTAATTGGCGAATTGCGAGGCGCGCTTGATTGAGATCCAACGCTACGGCGCGCACTGCGGGCGGTTTTTGGGATGATGTATGCAGCCCCACAGGGGAGTTAGCCACATCAAATGCTTTGCAGAGTTCGGCAACTGCCCGATCGCACTGTGCAGCATCGATCGTACAACTAACCTTCACCTCGGAAGTGGAAATCATCTGAATGTTAATTCCCGCATCCGCCAAAGTCTTAAACATCTCGGCTGCTACCCTCGGCCGCCCGATCATTCCCGCACCCGCAATGCTAACTTTAGCTATGGGTCTTTCTTCTGCTTTCACTTCCGGTTCCCCCAATTCTGGGCGCGAATTCTTGCCGAGGGCGGGGACGATTGCATCTGCAACCGCAACAGCTTGATTCAGGGAATTTCGCCTCACCGTAAAGGCAATATCGTTCGTATTTCCTTCGTGAATTGACTGGATAATTAAGTCTACATCGAGATTTTGTTGCGCGATCGCCCCAAACAACCGCGCTGCTACTCCAGGGCGATCAGGCAAACGCAACAACGAGACGCCCGCCTGATCCAAGTCAAACTCCACCGCATCGACCGCTTTTGCGAGCTCCAAGCCCTCCAAAGGCCGGGGTTTCGGGGGGGGAGACACTACCCGCGTACCGGGGGTGTCACTCCAGCTAGAAAGCACTACCAGCGGTACGCCGTAATTCTTGGCAATTTCTACGGCGCGCGGATGCAGGACTTTTGCACCCAAACTTGCCAATTCCAGCATTTCGTCGCAGGTGATTTCGTCCATCAGTTGCGCGTCGGCTACTAAGCGCGGATCTGTAGTTAGAATTCCGGGCACGTCGGTATAAATTTCGCATTTGTCGGCGCGCAAGGCTGCGGCGAGGGCGACGGCTGTGGTGTCGGAACCCCCACGCCCCAAGGTGGTAATTTCCAATTCTCCGGCGTCGGCGATGCCTTGGAAACCGGCGACGACTACGACTTTACCGCTGTTTAACTGGCTTTCAATCCGAGTCGGATCGATTCGCAAAATCCGGGCGCGGGTGTGGGCGGCTTCGGTGACAATCCCGACTTGGGCGCCGGTGAGGGAAATTGCGGGCTGTCCCATTTCCTGTAATGCCATGCTTAAAAGCGCGATCGATACTTGTTCCCCAGTGGAGAGCAACATATCCATTTCGCGTTTGTTGGGATTTGCGGAAATTTCTTTAGCGAGTTTCACTAAACCGTCGGTGGTTTTCCCCATTGCTGAAAGTACGACGACGAGGGAGTTTCCTAGCTGTACTGTTTTGACTACTCGTCGGGCTACTTCTAAAATGCGATCGACTGTACCAACCGATGATCCGCCATATTTCTGAACAATTAGTGCCATAGGACTTACACAAAAGTGATGCAATACTTACCAGTTAATATACGCAAATTCTGGATGATCATCGATGTTTCTATCGTTTTTGAGTGGGCTGGTAGTCGATCGGGCTTTTTACCGCAGTAGGACTTATGCACTCTCCATAAAGAAACCGGGTTTTTAGCAGATTGAGAGTTTTAAGCGAGTATTTTGTTGAAAAACCCGGTTTCTGGCCACCTGTGTGTCAGTCCAAAGAAACCGGGTTTTTTAGGAGAGTGAGAGTTTTAAGCGAGTATTTTGGTTGAAAAATAAAGGTGATGGCGACTACAGGAATCTGGGGCTTATTCTCCTTCTAACTCTCGCAAACGCGCTTCTAAAGCTTGAATTCGCAACTCTGCTTCTATGCGCCTTTGTCGTTCTTGTTCTGCCCGTTCCTCCGCCGCCGGCAGCAAAGTCCCGGAGTCATCCCACCAGCGCAGCCAAGGCAGTTCTACGCCCTGATAAACTCCTTGCCAAATTCCTAATTCTACTCCTATTTGGGCGATCGGGTAATGTCCGCCATTATTTGGTGCGGCTAACTCGAAGCGGTCTTCGACTAAATGATAGACTTCGACTTGGGCTTTTTTGACTTCATAAATCGCGTAAAAAGCAGGTCTAATTATCCGTTCGTAAATCCAGAACTTGCCTTTTCTTGGAGTCCTATCTCTTTCTTCACTGCCATCTCCCGACACAAATTCTATTACAATTAGAGGTGGCATTAATTCCCGCCACATGACATAGGAACGCCGCAGATTTCCGTCAAGAGTTGGCGGCACGTCGGGCACGTAAAACCAATCGGGTGCTTCGGCGCCTCTTTCAGGCGGTTCCGGGGGTTGGGCTACTCGCCAGTAAATACCGGAATCTTGACCGATGCAGTATTGTCCGTCGGGATGAACTTGGTCTAAAATCTGTCTAATTGATGTTGTTAATAGGATGCTTTGAGGGTGTTCTTGAAAGTTTTTCACAAAAGTACCGTCGGAGTCTGGTAATTGAGTGTGGTCGGGAAAGTCTGTTGCTAGAAATTCGGGTGTTTCGGTGACATTCATCTTGACCTCTTGAATGTTGAAAGATTATTTACTATTCGGTCATAGGGCATGGGGCATGGGGCATGGGGCATGGGGCATGGGGCATGGGGCATGGGGCATGGGGCATGGGGCATTGTTCGTTAGTCATTGATGTAAAGGTAATTACCAGAACAGGTAACTTCATTAATAACCGCTATATTTAGTTGTTTGTCACTCCGAGATTGACAGTGTTATTATATCATTGTCAGCCTCTGGTTGCTAGCTAGGAAATCTCAAAGAACATGAGTCAGTATAAGTTAATCATTTTCGATTTTGACGGCACTTTGGCAATCACTCACAAGGCTATTATAGCTTGCATTGCCAAAACTTTTGAAAGTTTCAATATTGCACCGCCTGATGCCGAGATAATTCAAGGGACGATCGGCATTAATTTACCAAATAGTTTCAAAATGCTGTATCCGGCGATCGAGGAAAGCGCAATTCCGGAATGGGTGGAAACTTACCGATCTTATTATCGGACGGAAGGTGAAAAGCAGCTCGATTTATTTCCCGGGACAAAGCAAGTTTTGCAGGTGGCTAGCAAGTCGGGATTGAGTCTGGGAGTTTTTAGCAACAAACACGTTAGTTTTGTTAATTTATTTATGAGAAAATTGAGAATACACGGTTTTTTTGATTTGATTTTAGGTGATGACGGACAAATTATTCAGAAACCAAACCCGAGTGTTTTTCACTCAATCATTAAACCGCTGTTCCCGGATTTGGATAACAGTCAAGTTTTAATGGTGGGCGATACAGCGGTTGATTTGCTGTTTGCTAAAAATGCTGGGATCGATGTTTGTTGGGCGGCTTACGGATATGGCGATCGCGCTGAATGTCTCGCCCTAAAACCGACTTTTGCGATCGAGGATATTTCCGAACTGGCTGCGATCGTTCAAAATTAATCGGTACTAGGTTTTTTTCGGCAGAGTTTTCATGATATTACTGATTTTTTTTAATAAAAATATTTGATGGGAGTCGCAGGCTCTATTTATGGCAAAGATGTAAAATTTGACTGCTGGAAGTAATCAGCCGACTAAACGCTGCCAATTAATAGCAGTTTCAAAAAAGAGTAGAACTATAAATAAGCTCTTAACCATAACTTGCATCAGTCACCCGCAATCGCCAATCTCAAATCTCAAGTGTAACATTTCAAACGGTATAAACTATACCAGAGATAGAGAGAGCGAGGCAACAACTATTATAAGTTAAAAGATAACAGTATTTTGAAGGTAAAAAGTACCAGGCACAAGGCATAAAAAAAGAAAAATGAGGGAGACGAGATTTAAATTTGGTATAAATTAATGCCGGAATCCTGAACGATCGCCTTGTTACCAGAAAGAATAGGTTGAACGCCTCTCCCTTTTAGGGAGAACTTAAAATCAGACTATTGATTAGTAATCCTCTGGTCTCCAGGTAGAGGTAGCTGTTAACGGTCAACTGTAAACTGTCCACTGAAAGAATTCGACCTTCGGAAAACAGGGCAATTTTGTTAAACTAACAGGGTATGCTGCCAGTCGAGATCGATAATAAACTCAATCTATAAAAACTCATGCAGATCGATATAAGTATTCCTTTTGACAACCTATCGCCGAATCGTAGTGGCCCCAATGCACCGAACTTAATAGAAGAAGTATGGAGGCTGTACGATCGCGCCCTCGCAGCTACCAGCAACGGCATCGCGATCGCGGACGCTACACTCCCGGACAAGCCAATAGTTTACTGCAACCCAGCCTTCGAGCAAATTACAGGCTACGATCGCAGCGAAATTATCGGGCACAACTGCCGCTTTTTGCAAGGCCCGGATACTGATCGCGCAGCCCTAGCTCAAATCCGCGTAGCCCTTCAAGAACAACACGACTGCAAAGTAGTTCTCAAAAACTACCGCAAAGACGGCACCCCCTTCTGGAACGAACTTACCATCTCGCCAGTGCGCGATAGCAGCGGGATTGTCACCCACTTCATCGGCGTCCAATCTGATATCACCGATCGCTTCCAAGCAGAAGAAGCCCTCAAACAAGCCGAAGCAAACTACCGCAGCATCTTTGAAAACGCCACCGAAGGCATATTTCAAACCACCGCTGATGGGCGCTACCTCAGCGCCAACCCGGCACTAGCCCGCATCTACGGCTACGATTCCCCGTCAGAAATGATCGCAAAATGTTCGGCAAAAAACCTTTATGTCGATCGCACTCGCCGCGCTGACTTCATTGCAGAAATCATCAAAACTGGTTCCCTGAAAGAGTTTGAGTCCTGCGTATTCCGCTGTGACGGCAGCACTACCTGGATCTCGGAAAACGTGCGTCAAGTCTGTGGCGAAAACGGCGAACTTCTCTACTACGAAGGAACAGTTGCCGAAATCGCCGATCGCAAGCACGCCGAAGCAGCCGAGCGCGATCGAGAATACTGGCTGAAAACTGCGATCGACGCCGTACCCGACGCCCTCAACCTCACAGACAGCGAAGGGCGCTGGCTGATTGCTAACGACTGCGCCCTGCAACTTTTGGGCTGGGAAACCGCAGCCTACCAAGGCAAAACTACTGCCGAACTCGCAGCCGCAGCAACTCCCAGAGTCAGAGAAATCCTGCTAAATTGGCAAGCAACCAACGAAACTACCTGGGAAGCAGGCACTCTTACCTCCAGCCGCCAAGTTGTCGCCTTACCTACAGGCGGCAGCAATTGGTTTGAAGTGCGGAAAGTGCCCCTGTTTAACCCCGACGGTTCCCGCAAAGGCATGGCAGTGGCGGGCAGGGACACCACCCAAGAAGTAGAAGCCGAGGCAGCTTTGCGGGACAGCGAACAGCGGTTTCGGGCAATTTTTGAACGCGCTGCGATCGGCATGGCGGTGGCTACCCTCGAAGGCGCGGCGATCGCCACTAATCCGGCATTTCAAGCTATGCTGGGGCGATCGGAATCCCAACTGCGCGGCGTTGGACTCGACAACTGGGCGCACCCAGAAGACACACAGTCCGATCGCCATTTGCGCCAACAGTTGGCATTTGGCGAACGCCAAGCTTACCAAATCGAGAAGCGCTACCTCCGCCCAGACGGCAGCATCAGGTGGGGACGCCTCAGCGCCTCTGTCATCCACAACAGTCACGCCACACCGCAGTTTATTTTGGACATGGTGGAGGATATTACCGATCGCAAACTTGCCGAATCAGCTTTATTGCAAAATGAGGCTAAGTGGCGATCGCTGATTCTCAACAGTTCCGACATCATTACCATTCTTGATGAAAATGGCCTGATTGTTTACGAAAGCCCTTCTGTAGAAACAGTTTTGAGCTACGAACCAGAGGAACTCATCGGTCAAAATGCCCTCGATTTCATCCACCCTGACGACATTCCCTCGGTGATCTCCGACGGCGAAAAACTGCTCGCAAATCCCGGCGATCCGATCGCCCTAGAAGGTCGCTTCCGGCGTGCTGACGGTTCTTGGTGTTTTCTCGAAGGAGTCGGCATTAACTTGCTAGCAGACCCCGCTGTGAACGGAATTGTGCTCAACTCGCGCGACATGACGGCGCGCAGACAAGCAGAGTACCGCCTCAGCAAAATCAACGAGTGCTTTTTGGGCTTCACCACCGACGCCACCGACAACATCCAACGCCTGACAGCCTTAGCCGGAGAGCTTTTGGGCGGTAGCAGCGCCATCTACAGCCACGTCGGTGACGGGCTGCTGCGCGCGATCGCGACTTGGCAAACGCCCCCAGACTACCCGGAGGTCGATCGCGCTGAGGGTCACATTTGTACCGATGTCTGCAATCAAGCAAGCGATCGGGCTGTGGCAATTCCTGACTTGCAGAACACCATCTACAGCCAAATCGATCCCGCTGTCATCCGCTACCAACTCAAAAGCTATCTCGGACAAGCAGTGCGGCTGGGTGACAATTACGTGGGTGCGCTGTGCGTCATTTACACCGAGTCGATCGCACCCACAGAAGCCGACTGCAAGCTGATCGGAATTATTGCTGGGGCGATCGGAGTTGAAGAAGAACGGGCGACTGCTGCTGCGCGCGATCGGCAAAAATCAAGAGAATTGCAAACAGCTTTGCGCGAATTGCAACAAACTCAAATGCAGTTAGTCCAAACCGAAAAAATGTCCTCCCTCGGACAAGTGCTAGCAGGAATTGCCCACGAAATTAACAACCCCGTTGGGTTTGTCGCCGGCAACCTCTGCCACGTCCGCGGCTACGTTCTCGATTTATTAGACATCGTAGAAATGTATCGAGAAGAATGTCCAAATCCCCCAGCAAAAATTAAGAAACAAGCCGAGGAGATAGATTTAGAATTTCTCGCCGAAGATTTGCCCAAATTGCTTAACTCGATGCACACAGGATGCGATCGAATTGTAGAAATCATTCAAACTCTGCGTAATTTCTCCCGGGCGGACGAAGCGAAATTCAAGCCCGCCAACATTCACGAAGGTTTAGAAAGTACCTTGTTAATGTTGAACAGCAGGCTAAAAGCCAAGGCAAACTGGCAGGGCATAGAAGTGATTAAAGAATACGGAGAACTTCCCCAAATACCATGTCATCCCGGACAGTTAAACCAAGTGTTCATGAATGTATTAGCCAATGCGATCGACGCCTTAGAAGAAAGTAGCAGCCAAGGCAAAAATACCCAGAATCTAACTTCTCCAGAAATCACCATTAAAACTGAAATGATTAATGGTAAGAGCATTTGCATTCGCATCAGAGACAACGGCCCGGGAATCCCCCAAGAGAATATCGTGCGTTTATTCGACCCATTTTTTACCACAAAGCCCGTAGGTAAAGGCACAGGTTTGGGTTTATCAATTTCGCATCAAATTGTGGTTGAAAAACACAAAGGCAAATTGCAGTGTGTCTCGGAACCTGGTAAAGGCACTGAATTTATCATCGAACTTCCAATTAAATAAGCTCGTTTCTTCCACTTTGTGCCATTTTCGATATGATACCAAGAATGGTTTGTAGTGCGGACTTCAGTCCGCTCTTCGATTGCGGACTGAAGTCCGCACTACGAACCGAACCGTTCGCGGTGCGGTTAATGTAGCGGGCGCCATATCAGTCATTCCCAAATGTACAATCTAAAATCCTATGACTTCTGTCGCGTCTTGTTGTATAATAAGAAGATCAGAGGTGTCAGTCTGGCTGCTAACGTCGGCACTGTACCGACTTCAGTAGCTTTTTAAGACTGAGGAAAGTTTGCAATTTCTAACTCACTTGGGGGCAATTTACGAATTGCCCCCGTTACTTTTGGGGCTGTTGCTGCGATCGCCTCTGTTGCTGTATCTTCTTCTGATGAAGGACTCCCGAAGCTGGCAGTAGCGTCATAGCACAATTTCCTGACTTGAGTTATCGTGAATATCAGTGATGGTGGCGATCTGCTTTACGCCCCGCCGCATCACAAACAAAAAAAGATAGCAAAAACTAAGATATTTTTTTGTGCAATTGAGTAATTACCAATTACAAATTATAAATTACTTATTAAAAAATGAAATTCTTATTAGTGACAGATTTAGACAACACATTAGTCGGAGACGACGAAGCCACTCAAATTTTAAACCAGCGGTTGCAATCAATGCGATCGCAATTTTGTTTAGTTTATGCTACCGGGCGTTCCCATGCTTCAACCTGCGAATTAATTGCCCAAAAGCAACTCCTAGCCCCAGACTACACCCTCGCAGGTGTAGGCAGCGAAATTTACCAAAACGGCACCCTAGATTTAGATTGGGCGGAATATATTTCTCAAGATTGGGATAAAATGGCGATCGCCTCTTTAGCTCAGCAGTTTAAGCAGCTTCAACCCCAATCCCTAACCGAACAAAATCCTTGGAAAATTAGTTATTGTCTGCAACCAGCACCAGAAAACAGCTCGATTCTCCAAACCTTGCAGCAAAAGTTAACTGCATCGGGACTCTCAGCTCAAATCATTTTTAGCAGCAATCGCGACCTAGATATTTTACCAAAAACTAGCAATAAAGGCAATGCCCTTACTTATTTACAACAGCGCCTGCAAATTTCATCTGAGGCTACATTAGTTTGTGGCGATTCTGGCAACGATATCAGTATGTTTGAACAAGATGTTCGGGGAGTAATCGTCGCTAACGCTCTACCCGAACTATTAGCGTGGCATCGCGAATGCGGCAATCAAAATCATTATTTAGCTGGCTCTGGTTGCGCTGGGGGAATTATGGAAGGGATGACTTATTTTTGGCGATTGTGATGCCTTGACATACACCCCAGCCTAAAGGCGTGGGGATTCTTGACACTTCACTGACTGGTGCTGCCATGCGGCAAGTCTTACCCTGTCTCTGTGTCCTGAAGCGAGTCGTGGCAATGCCCTGTCCCGACTTTTTCTATATTTATCGAAGCGTTTAAATCTCGATCGTGTTCAGTTCCGCAATTCAAGCAACGAACAGAACGCACCGACAAATCGAGCTTTCCCCATCTAAACCCGCACTCCGAACAGACTTGGCTAGTCGGTTCCCAGCGACTAATTACCACAAATTCCCGTCCGTATTTCTCGGATTTAGCCTCGCACAAAGTCCTAAATTCTCTCCATCCTTGCAGGCTAATCGCTCTAGCAAGTCTACGATTTTTGACCATCCCTGACACGTTTAAATCTTCCAAGACAATAGTTTGGTTTTCACTTACTACCTTGGTTGACAGCTTGTGCAGAAAATCTTTGCGGGTATCGGCTATTTGGTTGTGACGTTTAGCTATTTGCAGCCGGGTTCTGTTCCGGCGGTTAGAGTCCTTCTGTTGGCGAGCTAGTTTCTTTTGGAGACGGCGTATTTTGCGATCCAACACTTTGTAGCAAGGACTGATGGCTGTTTCTGCGTTACTCATTAGCGCAAAGGTTTTCAGCCCTAAATCAATGCCGATACTTTGGCTTTTAGGTTCGGCTTGCACGGGTTCAATTTCTACAACAAAGCTTAAAAAGTAACGGTTGGCGCAATCTTTGATGACTGTTACCGAACTTGGTTCTGATGGTAGCTCCCTTGACCAAATCGGATTTACAACACCAATTTTTGCTAGGTAAACGCCGACTCCTTTAATACTGAAACCAGTTTTTACAAAAGTAGCAGACTGGTTGTTAGTCTTTCTTTTAAATCTAGGTTGACCTACTTTTCTCCCCTTTCGCTTTCCTTTTAGCGAGTCAAAGTAATTCTTGTAAGCGATTTCTAGCTGTTTTAGCGACTGCTGTAAAGGCACTGCCGATACACTGTTCAGCCATTCTCTTTCGGCTGTTTTCTTAGATTGAGTAAGGATTTTAGCCAAAGTATTGTAACCCGGATACTTGCTAGACTTACTTAAAGCTAAAGCGTCGTTCCAGACAACCCGGCAACACCCAAACAGCCCGGCCAAACTCTGCTGCAGTGGAGTCGTTGGATAGAATCTGTACTGGAATCTTGCTTTCATGTCTTTCGATTGAGTGCTATTGTTAGTATACCAACTGCTACTGGATTTAGCAATGACTTTCCGGGAAAACAACAAATTAGGTTTCACTAGCGACAACCCCTTAGAAAAGACTCCCATTTGCTTTAAGGGGAGAAAAGGGCAGAGAGAAGCTTTGATGGCTATTCCCAACTGGCCAGAAAAACTTAGAGATGCAATCGATCGCCTGTTATTCGAGAAGCCGTCCTAGAAGGACGGGGTTTTAGACCCATCTCTCTGATAAAATCTGGCGAGGGTGCGATCGCACCCCAAGCACCTCAAAGTCCCGCAAACCCTTAAAATCTGTTGGGAATCTCCACCGGATCTCGATCGCACCTGCGACTGCGATACCATCAGCGTGTACTCGCTTGTCGCACCGCCACATGGAACAAAATACTTTACCAGTAGAAGTGAT
This sequence comes from Microcoleus sp. bin38.metabat.b11b12b14.051, assembly GCF_013299165.1. Taxonomy (NCBI): domain Bacteria; kingdom Bacillati; phylum Cyanobacteriota; class Cyanophyceae; order Oscillatoriales; family Microcoleaceae; genus Microcoleus; species Microcoleus sp. bin38.metabat.b11b12b14.051. The sequence continues at coordinate 37,249 of NZ_JAAFKD010000014.1, read as the reverse complement.
TCTATCACAGCCCCTCCAATCGCTAGGCAGCATTCGTTTGGATTGGACGCCACAACCGGGGAACTATCTCGATTTAGAGGGAAAAACCTACGCTGTTTTGGAACGTCACCACCGCTATCAACTCAAATCTGGGCGCTACCAACTGCAAAAAATTGCGCTGTACGTGCAGTCTGCCACACCGCCGACGGAAAGAACCTTTGTCAGCGGCATCTGGGTTATTGGAGATGATAGCTGCCGCTTTAACGCTCGATCGGAAATTCTGCGCTGTGCTGTCAACCCCAATGGCCCCTGCGACGGCTGCTGCGATTACCAAAAGTCTTGAGCGCGAGCTCTGTGTACAGACAATTTTAGCTCGATCGGGCGATCGAGAATGCCGAGGATCTCGGCATCTCCCTCAATTACCGCAAATTATCAAAACTAACCACCAACTCTAGCAGCCGATTTAACTTGTTCAAGTAGGCGGTAATCTACCTTCGGATAGCGGTGCATTAAGTCGCCAATACCAGTATGAATCAAATTTTCTATCTGCATCAACTGCTCTGAAGAACAACGAAACTGAACTGTTTGGTTCGCCGACTCGCCGGAGTCTATCGCCATATATTTATTAGGAACTCTGCTCAGCACGTAAGCAATTAAATCCTGTCGCCCGCCAGAGTGTGAAAAAGCCTGTTGGTAAGGATACTTGGGATAAGACTCCAAGATCATCTCTACTTCCTCTATGACTGCGCCCAACGTAATATTTACAAGATTCTTCGGCATTTTCTCCCTCCCCGAATACTACTTCACTAATATCTTTCCTTTCGAGATCGAGATCATCTATCTCATCAATCGAGAATTTTAGCGGGCTAATGCCGCCAATTGTGCTGCGGGAACAACCATATCTAGTTCATAATTCACCTCTTCTATAACCCGCAGTATGTAGCACGGAATCCTGTCAGCTAAAATAGCACTTGCCACTGCGCCGGCATGAATTTCTAATACTGCTTTTGCCGCCGCTTTAAACATCAGTCGCTGTCCCGGAAACACCACCTTTTCAAAGTACCAATTAGGAATATTGCCAATCCGAACCACCTGAATTTTGTTGGTGCCATTGGCGTAATAGCAGAGAATCTGGCTGTTACCTTTAGAAGATAGCTGATCTGACATTTGAAAAATCTCCACACTCTTTAAATAAATTACTCAGACTTGGCGCGAGCCTATTAGTGGCAAGTGCCTGTTTGGCTCCAGACAAAACGATCGACTTATTTTTGGCGTTATTCGAGAGCGCGAATCACATCCACACTTATTAATTTATTTTTGATTTATTTCTCCTGCCAACACTTATAGGACTTACACAGCAACCAGGTTTTTCGCGGTTCAAAAATCCAGTTTGTTTGGTATGCAGTTCCTAAGCCCTGACTGATTCAGCTTGGTTGTGCTGTCGCATTAGCTAATCGACAGTACCGTTACTCACCCTAACTCCCCTGACAACAGGTTCGTTCTTTGGCAGCAGGATGCTGCTGAGAGTGCCAACTTCAACTCAAGAACCTAGAATAAACCTTATCTAAAAAATATGAGGAAATTATGAAGACGATCATTTTTTTAAATCAATATACTTTGGCAGGAGTAGAGATTGAAACACTTAGGCAGAAGTCTGGTTTTTTACCAACAAACTTCGCCAGATTGCGGAGTATAAGTTGAAAACCCCGTTGCTTCACCCAAGTCTCTGTAACTTCAGGAGCAGTTACTCTGCGTGTAAATACGGCGTTTGGCGATCGACTTTACACAAAACAAAAGACCCCGACTCCCTGAGGTCATCTCTGGAACTTCTAGGGAATCAGGGTTTGAAGTAACCAATCATCGATCGATCTCAAACTTAAATCAAAAAAATGAGGAAATTCTGAAAACACCCGAAAAAACTATGACTTTCCTAGACGCAGAAACCCGCTTTGTTAACATAATTTCGTGATTTTAGCAACGGCCTGAGAACAGCCCTGCTGTTTCATTCTCGAAAAAATCCAGGTTTTGTAGGGGTAGTGCCAAGAATGCCTACCCCATCCAACGACCATTTGTCCTCGTTTCAGGCATAGGGGCTGCCACGGGGGGCAGCCCCTACAAGAGAATGAAACAGCCCTGCTGAGAACAAGAAACCGGATGTCTCAGCGTCCTCTAGCTTTCATGCTGCTGATTCTTCAGTTAGCCCAGCCGGATACCGACTTTATTTGTCTAGTAGCAGTTTCAACTGCCGATTTTGAACTTTTCGACAGTTTAAGCCGACATTTCCCAACCCAGAATATCCGCAACTTGCTGCGCCAAACCTAAAGGATCGAAAGGCTTAGCAATCACCCCTCCTACCCCCAAATCGGCAAACTCGTTCAAATCCATAGCCTGCACCTTAGCCGTCAGAAAAATTACCGGAATCCCCCGAGTAGCAGCATTTTTTTGCAGCAAACCAAACAGAGTAACTCCATCCATATCAGGCATCATCACATCCAGTAGAATAGCGTCAGGGACTTGAGTTTCAGCTAAAAGAAATCCTTGGCTGCTGTCAGGCGCAACCAGCACCGTCCAACCACCTAAATGTTCCAGACAAGCCTGAATCACGCTACAGAGGTTTGGTTCATCATCGATTACTAGAATGCGCTTTGCAGACATAATTAAAATCCTAATTTAAAATGAATCTTCTTAACAGTTGACAGTTGACAGTTGACAGTTGACAGCGAAGTTTTTAGGCAGGGGCTTAAATCCCCTGCCTAAAAACTTCGCACTCCGAAGTCAACTGTCAACTGTCAACCCTTCCCCTTCCAGCGGTGCAGGCACTGTAAAATAGAAACTCGTGCCTTCTGAGACAACACTTTGGGCCCAAATTCTGCCGCCGTGCTGCTGCACGATGCTGCGACAGATAGCTAAACCCAAACCTGTACCTCCTTTTTGGCGGGAGTCAGAAGCATCGACCTGTTGAAATCTGCCAAAGATAGTTTCTAGTTTATCAGCAGGAATCCCTCGACCCCGATCTTTGACTTCAAATAAAACCCGTGAAGCGTAGCTACCCCCTAGGGAATCGCCTAAATCTTCAACCCTGACAGTTACTGTACACCCCGGAGGCGAAAATTTAATCGCATTGCTCAACAAATTTACTAGCATTTGCACAATCCTGTCGGGGTCAGCCCAAATTTGTGCCGATGCAGGTAACACCGACAAATCAATCTGATTTTCCGCAGCCAGAGACATCACAGCTTCGGCAGACTTCCGCATCAAAACCTGTGCATCACACCACTGCTTAACGAGGGTAACTTGGCTTGATTCGAGCCGTTCTAAGTCGAGAATATCGTTGACCAAACGCACTAACCTTTCGGTATCGCTAGACGCGATTTCTAACATCTGTTTGGCAGTTTCCGGTTTGTCTTTCAGTACCCCAGCCGCCAGCAAACCCAAAGAACCGCGAATTGAGGCTAGCGGCGTTCGCAGTTCGTGGCTGACAATCGAAATAAACTCATTTTTAATTTTTTCAATTGCCAGACTTTCTGTGATATCTATGACTGTGCCGACATAACCGATTAGTTGACCTTTGTCGGAAAAAATCGGAGCTGTTTTGACCCGACCAAACCGAATTGTTCCGTCGGGCTGGATATGGCGGAATTCGCAGAAAAATTCCCGATCTAACGATCGCGATTCCGACCACTTTGACTGAATTAATTTAATATCTTCGGGGTGAACAAACCGCATCCAGCCGTCTCCTAAAGCTTCGGCCGCTGTGAACCCGCCAATTGCTTGACACCGGGGATTTGTATAGGTACATTTCCCGTCAGCATCGATTTTGAAAATGCCCACAGGAGAACTCTCGCTCAAAGAGCGAAATAAAGCTTCGCTTTCCCGGAGTTCTGTTTGAGAGGTTTCTAGTTCTCGGGTGCGCTGCAAAACTCGCATTTCTAACAGTTCGTTGAGCTGTTGCAGGGCAGATTCAGCAATTTTGCGATCGCTAATATCGCGCTGCACAGATACCCAATGGGTAAACCAACCGCTTTCATCTGCGATCGGCACCAGGCTCAATTCTACCCAAAATTCCGTCCCGTTTTTGTGGTAATTGATCAAGTCAACCCGCAGCGGCTGCCAGGTTTTCAAAGCTGTGCGAATGCGATCGAGACTTGCCCGATCTGTTTTTTCTCCTTGCAAAATGCGCGGCGTTTTGCCCAAAACTTCTTCTAGCGTATAGCCAGTCATCCGCGTGAAAGCTGGGTTGACATAAAGAATTCGCGGGCCCGGTGCGTCAATCGGTTCAGCTTCGGTAATTAACACGGCGTCGTTAGTCGTGGTGATTACAGATTCCAACAAACGCAACTGCAATTCTTTAGCTTTGCGATCGCTAATTTCTCTAACAGTCCCCACCATTCGCACTGCTTCACCGGTTTCGCTGTAAAAAAACTTACCTTTGCCCTCCATCCAGTGAATGCTGCCATCGGCCCAAATTACGCGGTTTTCGTGACAGAAATCCGATCGCTGGGCGAGCGCCTGATTTCTCGCATTCTCCAAACCTGTTAAATCTTCCGGGTGAATGCAAGCTGCAAAACTGCGATCCGTTCCGTCAAAAGTTCCCGGAGCCAATCCAAACAATTCTTCGTGTTCCCTCGACCAAACAATGCGATTGTTCTGCACGTCCCAGTCCCAGAATCCTATTTTGGTAGCCGACAAAGCTAAGTTTAGCTGTTGGTTGATTTTCCGCAACTCAATGCTAGCAATTGCCACTCGCAGTTCTCGGGCTATTTCGATTTCGCACCACTGCCAAGGCAAAGATTTTGACCTCACCGTTTCTTGCCACAACTCAAAGGAAGTGCGAGGAGACATTACTGGAGTGCCATCTGGTTTAAAATCAATTGGCCAATCTGGTTTACCTGCCCAGTTGACAGTTTGAACTGCTTCGGGACGGAACCACAAAATGTAAGAATTTTCCATCTCTGACATGGCAAGCACCAGCAAACCGCTAGCAACTTCTTTCATTTGTTGGGCTGGCGGATACATTTTTGAGAGACAATCTGTATGAAAAACATCTTTGTTATTTATTTGAGTTTTTATCCAATCAATTAAGACTTTAATCTCTGCCAATTCCGGGGTTTTGCCGATAGTTGTTAAATTGTCATTGGCACACACAACTCCCCCGTTAGCGCCCACTAATGCCAGCAATTCATTGGGAGATTTAAGTAAACCTTCGACGAAGCAGTTTTCTACAGAAAATTCAGTGATAAATTTCTGGCAAATTTCTTTGAGATAAATTGCATATTCCCGGTCTTCGCTATCTTGTTTGTAGCTGAGTTCTAGATTCACAAACTTTGCTACCAGTTCGCAAGCTGTTCTGGTTTCGTAGTTGACATACTTTGGTGTTGGATGGTGACAGGCGAGCAATCCCCAGAGTTTTCGATTTTTCATTAATGTCACGGTCATGCTACCGCCAATGTTCATATTCTTGAGATATTGAACGTGGCAAGGCGAAACAGTTCTTAACAAGGAAAATCCCAGATTCAGGGGGCGATCAGTCAGGGGATTGCAGTCAGGAATTAGTTTTACAGGCTGATAGTGAATATCGGGAATAAACCGAATTAAATTCATCGTGAACTGCTTTCTTGCCTGGGGGGGAATATCGGCAGCCGGATATTGCATTCCCAATAAAGGAGCCAAATTTTCTATTTTGTCTTCGGCGATGACTTTCCCGGCACCGGTGCTATCAAATTGATAGACGATCGCGCGATCGAACCCAATCATCCTCCGCACTTCTTCAACTGCTGTCTGACACAGCCCTTGCAAGTTTGGTGTGTTGTGGATTTTGTCGATCGGCTCTTGAACTAAATAATAAGAATTGAAACAATCACTAGCTTTTGGGGCAATAACCTGCTCTAGTTCCACAATTAATAGAGGCCCCGATTGATGCAGGGTTCCATGAAAAAAATACTTGCGGTTTTGACTGATGAATGATAAGCTGATAGTGTTACGTTGATGGCAGTTTTCCAATAAGACTTTTTCAATTGCCTCAATTTCCTCAGTCTCGACAAATTCCTGTAAAAATTTGCCCAAAAGTTCTTGCGGGTAAATGCCGATCGCTTCAAAAGTATTGTTGCTAGCTTGCAAAATTTTCAACACAGGAGATTCCAGCACCAACAGGATGCCGTGAGGTTGAATCGAAGCTGGATCGTAAATTAATTCGCAGTCGCTCTCATCGCGATCGCGTGTGTCTGATGTTAATACCATTGCTTTCTTGTTATTGTAAATACTTTTCTAAATTAGCCTGTGTTTTTGACGATCGGGCAAATATCAATCAATGCGATCGCATCCGCATCAATAGGTGTCAATAATCCCCTAAAAACCTTTGCATCTCTCGTTTACCGTCGAGGCCAAATCCCCCTCGCATCCCCCGAAAGCAAGGGGGACTTTGATCCGCCCTAAATCCCCAGCCTAAAAACTTCGCACTCCGAAGTCAACTGTCACAGGTCAACTGTCAACTGTTAACTGTCAACTGTCACAGGTCAACTGTCAACTGTTAACGCTGTGTCAGAGCAAGCTGGTGTCGGAGTTGCGTGCGCTCCAAACGATTCAGGATGCGAGCAATTAATTCCGGTTCCACGATCGGCTTATTCACGTAGTCATCAGCACCCGCGACAAACATTTGACGCACTATTTCCGACTCGGAATGAGCTGTCAAAAATAGCACGGGAAGTTTGCTCCAGCGCAAATCGTTCCGCACCGCCAAACACAGCTCGATACCGCTGTAACCAGGCATCTCTACATCTAAAATTAGCAAATCCGGACAAGTAGTTTCAAGTACCTCCCAGAACTTTTCTGGCTCGTCCAATGTTGTTACTTGCAATCCCCAAGGTTGTAGAATCACTTTCAGTGCAGCCAATAGATGCACGTCATCATCTACCACCATAACTTTGGCTTCAGCAGCGCCGGTTTGGTCGAGAACTTGGCCAACTGCTTTGAGTATATCTGCTGGGGGGATCGATTTGTGTAAAAAGCCGGAAGCTCCCAAACGAGCAACTTCAATTCGATCGCTCAATTGATTGTGGCTGCTAAAAACGATCACCGGAATTTCTGGTTTTTCACTGCGGAGCTCGGCGAGGAGAGCAAGTCCGTTTTCCTGAATTCTGGAAAATGTCAAATCCAGCAAAATCGCGTCGGGAGGCTGTTGAGAAATTGCAATTCTTGCCGCTTGAGGAGATTTGGCGACTTCTATCTCAAAGCCGGAACCCGATGCTGCTGTTTTCAGTCGATCGCTCTGCAAACTATCATCATCAACGATCAGCATCCGGCGCTTTTGGCGAACCGGACTAACCAGCTCGCTTTCCGGTTCCAGCGGGCGATCGAATATCTGTTTGAGCAAATCCAGAAATTCCTCAATCTGCCGATCGCTCCCCGGTTTAAAGACGTTTTCAGCCTTGAACAAATGTTCGATATGCCGCGCCACTTCCGAACCTTTGGGCAGCCCTAAAGTTCCCAAAGAACCGACTAATTTATGAGCTTCCGCCTGGGCTTCCTGCCGGAGTTCGTCGTCCAAATTTCCGGTTTTGAGTTGGGCGATCGCGCGATCGAATATCACCACCTTTTCGATAAAATTAGCTCTTAACTTCCCCCGAATTTCTGCCACCACACTCAGAACTTTGAGGCGGCGCTCATCATTGCTTAATTCCCGCCTCTTCCCGCTGGATTCCGCAGATAAAGTTTCTTGACTTTTAGCGGTTTCTGCCCTTCCCAAGGCAACTTTTAGATTCTCCATATCCTCCGGCAGACTTTTGAGCCTGTAGCCCAATCCATACACCGTTTCCACTAAATCTACAGTCATCCCCGCTGCTTTCAGCTTGTGCCGCAGCCCTTTGATATGAGCGGTAACGGCTTCTTCCTGGGGAAATTCGCCGGCAGACCAAATGCGATCGAGCATGGCGCTGCGGCTGAAAATGCGTCGGGGATTTCTCAGAAAAAGTTCCAGCAAATTGTACTCTTTTGGAGTCAAGTGCAGCACTTTTTCAGCATAAGTTACTTCCGTAGTATCCGGGTTCACTTGCAGTTTTTGCCAGGTCAAAATTGTACTCGACAAACTTGCCTTTCCCCGGCGCAGCAAAGCCCGAATTCGAGCAATTAATTCTTCGATATTAAAGGGCTTGACCATATAATCGTCTGCCCCCGCCTCTAAACCTTCGACTAGATTGCTCCTGCTGTCTAGCGCCGTCAACAGTAAAATCGGCATTTGGCACCCAGACGATCGCAATTCCCGACACAAACTAATGCCGTCGAGTTTAGGAATCAGCACATCCAAAACAATCAGGTCATAATCGTAGGCTTGCGCCAACTGCAAGGCTGTTTCACCGTCTGCCGCCGTATTTACATTGTAATTGTGAGAACTCAGCGCTTTGGCGAGCAAATTAACTGTAATTTTGTCATCTTCTACTAGCAGAATTTTCATTAACTTCACCTTTTATTGATGCTATTATTTCGACTTATCCTCAACTTTTTGTATTTTCACAACCTTGAAAACCTGTTTAATATTCTTATGATTATACTTGATATATCTAAATTGTCAATTATTATTTGGGTTTTATTTTTTTATAACCGCTGCACCCGACGATAGTTACGTTCTCAACCGCTAAAAAACGAGCTGGTATTTCACGATTTTTTAGATAATTCAAGCCTGCTTCCTTCTCTCAACTTCCTGCTTGTCAATTCCGTAAGTCCGTTGCATCGGTAGAACGAATAGGTTGCCGAACTTCCTGCTTCGTTCTTATATACATACGAAAAGACTTCATCAGACAATCGTTGAGATTTTAGGGTTTTTTGGACTTGAGCGCCTGCTGAATTTTTTGAATCAGATATTGCGATGAATCTTGGTGCTTAACAATGTCTTCCAATTCGGAAACTGCGACTTCGGCGTGTTCTATTTCTTTGACTAAAGAATGAGCAGCCACACTTTTTTTAACTCCCAAACGTTCTGTGATAGCGGTCAAGGAATTGAAATCTTTTTCCGCTATTAATTCATCCAACTCTAACAACGCCATTTCCGCGCGATCGATCTTGATCGTCACCGCTCTCGCCACATTAGCACCCGCTCTTGCTGCCTCCGTCAGTTCGTGAACGCGAAGTTTAAATCGGCTGGCAATTTGCTCCATTTGAGTCCCCAATTCAAAAGTTTTACTTGCCAGTCTGCCAATTTCCAGACTCACTTGGCTCAGCCCGCTCGGCTGATTTCCCATTTGATTGGTAACTACAGCCACCTGTACTGCTAAATGCCTGACTTGTTCGATCGCCTCCCGGATGGTTCGGGAAGTGCGGTTAACCGCTTCCAGATCGCTAGCTATTGCTTTGCCAACGCCCAAAATTTTATCTGTATTGTTGCAAATAGAATTAGCACCTTGAAAAGTAGCTTGAAATGCTTGGCGACCTTCCGAAGAAATCAACTTCGCAATTGTCAGAAATCGCTGATTTATTTGAGCAAGGTTCTCAGCTTTTTTAACCAGTGCTGCTTCCTGAACACTAGGAATTTTAGGCATATTTTCTGATTGAATTTTTTGGTTTTTCAACAGCTCGTTGCAAACCTGAAATTTCGCCTGTTCTTGTTTGATATTTTCTACGTATTTCTGTCTTTCAAGCCTATATTTTTGAATTATTTTGTTGGCTTGAGCTAAAAGTTTAGACTGGGCCATCACTAGAGTCTGAACGTCTAAAAGGCGGAAGCTATGGTTTTCCATTACCACAATAATTGGTTCATAAATTAAATCTTTAGGTCGGTTGAGAGACGCTTGTACGGCATCATCAACTTTCCAATTTTCCTCCATCAGCAAAGGCGGAATTCTCATAAAATCTAACAACGAGCGAATCGGGTGCAGCCCGTAAAATTCTACGCGATCGGGAAGGCTCATTTGTTCTCGAAACTTGACGCGAGAAATCATGCCCAATACCTGGGATTTATGAGTGATAATGACTCCCGGCAGGTCTGGTTCTTGCTCGAATCTTTGGGCCACTACCTGTCCTGGAGTTGCAGCACTCACTTGGAATTGGTGACACGGGAGATGTCCGATCGTGAAATCGGAGGTGAGTTGAGTTAGATTGCTCATTTACCCGGATAGTGTTAAGTAGAAGTTAACAAATTATATATTGATATTATACTGGAATAAGATTGTTTAAAGTAATGACAACAATAGGCAGAAATCAGCTTTGTGCCTCAAGCGGGCTAGTGGGCCGCTCCGAGAGCCAGCCTTCTGACCTCGCCCAAAAACGGATACCAGCGCGTAACTTAATTTGTGAGCAGCCCAAAATTTTCTACTCCTGTTCGGACTCCCAGATTCACTGCGCTGCAAGTAAATCGAAAATGGAAAATGTCATATCGAGTGACTGCTTTCATCTTAAGTCTCTAGGAGAACTTGCCCGTGCCGAGCCGCGGGTGCTGTATCCCAAACATGGGCATTCATATTTTTTTCTTGAAAACAACCGGGAAAATACCTAGATTGAAACCAAAAACCTTATATCGTACTTTGCCGATCGCAAGCTTTGAGGCTGCTTATCAATTGTTACAGCAAATGGCTGAACTCCCCGGGGCGATTTGGGTTACTGACGACGATCTCGCAGGTACTGAAAATCCGGGGGAAATTTCGTCCCAAAGGTTTGCAGCAGTGGTATCGGATCGGTTTAGCGCGCTGCTTTGCGGCAAACTATTAGATGAGGCTGCAACAAACGGACGCAAACACAACGAAAAAAAATCCAACTCCCACTTAAATGTAGAGTTGACTTTCGACCCCGGGGCGATCGCCAATTTCCTCTCTCCCCTCTGGGACAAACTCGCAGCAATGACACCTCCAGCCCCGAGACAAATTGACATTGGCGCCCTGAAACAAGCAATTAAAAATATACAGCCAAACTCGGCGGTTATTCAAAGCGAATTTACCCTCAATTTACTAGAGCTCCTCGCGGATGGTACCCTTCAAAACAGTCGCCCTCCCCTACAGTCCCACACAGACACAAATCAAAATTCCGCACCCAAACTGATTGCTCCAGAAACCCTACATCACCAGATTGCCGAAGCCACAGAGCGTGTTGAAATTCCCAGTTCCTGCATTCCATTTTATCAGCCAGTAGAAGATGCTTTGCAGCAGCAGCTAGAACAAGAGCGACTGTTGAATCAGGTGACAACTCAAATTCGCCAGAGTTTGGAATTGCCTGTGATTTTATCAAAAGCAGTTGCGAGAGTGCGAGATTTTTTGGATGTCGATCGCCTGTTAATTTATCAATTTGAAAAAGTGCCCGCGCCGCACAGGGACGAGTCAGGTAAATTAATATCGCCTCCGGTTTCTGGGTCGAAAAGCCAAGTCAAACAAAATTCTGGTTCTTACTTGTATTTAGGTCGCGTCACCTACGAAGCTTTAGCCAGCGATGCTATTTCTTCTGTATTGAATTTTAGTGAAGGCGCCCAGTGCTTCCCCGAGGGAGTCATCGATAGAGAGAAATATCGCAAAGGTTTGGCTTTGTGCGTCGCCGATGTCGAAAAAACCTACTCTTCGCAGCCTTGTTTTTTAGAATTGATGCGCCGTGCTAAGGTGCGGGCGAAGTTGCTAGTGCCGATCGTAGTTCAAGACGACTTGTGGGGACTGCTAATTGCTCATCACTGCACTCTGCGGGAGTGGGAAGAAAGCAAAAAAACATTTTTGCGCCAAATAGCCGAACATTTGGCGATCGCCATTTACCAAGCCGAGCTTTATGCAGAAGTCCAGCAGCAAAAACGCACCTCCGAACAGCGCGTCATCGAGCGCACGCGAGAACTGCGCGACGCACTCGCCGCCGCTCAGTCCGCCAGCCTCGCCAAAAGCGAATTTTTGGCAGCCATGAGCCACGAATTGCGGACTCCCCTCACCTGCGTCATCGGCATTTCCGACACCCTGCTGCGGTGGTCTTACGGCAAAGTTGGCACCAAACAAGTGCCGGTACAAAAGCAGCGGCAGTACCTGCAAACAATCCGAGACAGCGGCGACCACTTATTAGAATTAATCAACGATATTTTAGATTTATCGCAAGTTGAAGCAGGAAAAGCAGTATTGAAAATTAGTGAATTTTCAATTTCTAAATTAGCTTCTCAGAGCCTGCACGCCCTCAAAGAAAAAGCTCTAGCTAAAGGGGTAGAACTGATACAAGAACAGCGGATCGAACAAGAGTGCGATCGCTTCATTGCAGACCCGCGCCGCTTGAGACAAATCCTGTTCAATCTTTTAGGAAATGCGATTAAATTTACTCCCGAAGGCGGGCGAGTCATCCTGCGAGTTTGGGTGACCGAAGATCAAAACCGAACGCCTCCAGTGCGGCAGCCCGGTACAGCCCCAGCAGGCAGAACCGCTGTGTTTCAAATCAAAGATACCGGGATTGGAATTCCCGACGATCAGCGATCGCTCTTATTTCAAAAATTCCAGCAGTTGGATTCCCCATACCGTCGCGAATACGGCGGCACCGGTCTGGGATTGGCTTTAACTAAACAGTTAGTAGAGCTTCACGGCGGCGCGATCGAAGTCAACTCTACAGTTGATGTCGGCTCTACTTTTACCGTTTTTATACCCATCCAAACTAAAAGCAAAGATGAGTCCACAAAATTTAAATATCAAAAATCAAATTCTTCTTTACCGCTGCACTCTTCGTCCTTGCGGGGCAGCCTCGTCCTCATCGAAGAAGATGAAGAAACTGCCATGCTGATTTGCGATATCCTGACCGCCGCAGGACTGCAAGTTGTGTGGATGATTGAAGGCTCGGCGGCCGTAGAACAAATTGAACTGTTGCAGCCCAATGCTGTGATTGTAGATATGCGTTTGCCCGGGATGAATGGCTGCGAAATTATTCACAAACTCCGCCACAAACCAGCTACAAAACATCTCAAGATTCTCGCTTTAAGTGCTAATGAAATTGCTGCCGACGAGATATCTTTCGTGACAGCGGGAGCTAACGATTGTTTGGCTAAACCGATTCAGCCGGAGCAATTGCTTGACAAAATTCTTTCTTTGATGGCCGCCGGGATTGCTAATGGATAATTGGGAATTGGGCATGGGGCATTGGGCATGGGGCATTGGGCATGGGGCATTGGGCATGGGGCATTGGGCATGGGGCATTGGGCATGGGGCATTGGGCATTGGGCATGGGGCATTTAATATAATTGAGTTTTTGAGGTAATTATGGGAAGACCTGATTTTGAGGAATTAGAGGTTTATAAGTTGGCGGAAAGTTTGGCGAATCAGATTTGGGAGATTGTTAAAAAATGGGATTACTTCACAAAAGATACGATGGGCAAACAGATCGTTCGGTCTGCTGATAGTGTCTGTGCTAATATTGCTGAAGGAAGAGGTCGTTATAATGACCAAGATAATCGGCGTTTTGTAAAAATTGCCAGAGGCTCTTTGTACGAAACAGTAAACTGGTTAAGATTAGCCTATGCTAGACAACTTATCACAAGCGAAGAAGTAAGCAAATTCAAACCAATTGTCGATAAATTACTACCAAAACTCAACGCTTATTTGAGTTCAATAGGGCACAGGGAATAAATTACCAAAAAAGCCCCATGCCCAATGCCCCATGCCCCATGCCCGATGCCCGATGCCCGATGCCCGATTCCCGATGCCCGATGCCCCATGCCCCATGCCCCATGCCCCATCCCCCATGCCCAATGCCCCATGCCCAATGCCCCATGCCCCATGCCCAATTCCCAATTCCCAATTCCCCATGATTAACTCTCAAATTCCTACAGGATTAATTGTTTCTTGTCAAGCACCTGCTGATTCGCCGCTGCACGATCCGATCGCGATCGCAGCAATGGCTCGCACCGCCATCCATCGAGGAGCCTCAGGGGTACGGATTGACACTCCGGCTCACGTGGCGGCGGTGCGACAACAGCTATCGGCTCCGATAATTGGGATCTGGAAGCAGCAATTACCCGGATGCGAGATTTACATTACTCCTCGGTTTGAAGACGCGCGGGCGATCGCCCTTGCAGGAGCAGATATCATCGCCATTGACGCCACCTTGCGAAACCGCCCTGCTGGCGAAGACTTAAAAACGTTAATCGATCGCATCCACAGCGAATTAGGGAAATTAGTCATGGCGGATGTAGATACCATAGAAGCTGCGATCGCCGCAGCCGAAGCTGGTGCAGATACTGTAGCAACTACTCTTTTTGGCTACACACCCCAAACGGAAAAATTCTCGCCCCCCGGATTTGATTTGCTCGCCCAAATGGTAGAAAAGCTGGAGATTCCCGCAATCTGCGAAGGCGGAATAGCTGCGCCATCCATGGCAAAAAAAGCATTAGATTTAGGAGCAGTGGCTGTGGTTGTAGGCACAGATATCACGGGAATCGATATTAAAGTGACAGCCTATAAGTCAGCGATTGAAAAATAAAATTGTATCCCTGATAACACGACAAAAAATAGGTTTGTAGTGAGGACTTAAGTCCTCCTTCTAAATTACCAAACTCAAATCCTCACCACAAAAAATAGGTTCGTAGTGAGGACTTAAGTCCTTCTTCTAAATTACCAAACTCAAATCCTCACCACAAAAAATAGGTTCGTAGTGAGGACTTAAGTCCTTCTTCTAAATTACCAAACTCAAATCCTCACCACAAAAAATAGGTTCGTAGTGAGGACTTAAGTCCTTCTTCTAAATTACCAAACTCAAATCCTCACCACAAAAAATAGGTTCGTAGTGAGGACTTAAGTCCTTCTTCTAAATTACCAAACTCAAATCCTCACCACAAAAAATAGGTTCGTAGTGAGGACTTAAGTCCTTCTTCTAAATTACCAAACTCAAATCCTCACCACAAAAAATAGGTTCGTAGTGAGGACTTAAGTCCTTCTTCTAAATTACCAAACTCAAATCCTCACCACAAAAAATAGGTTCGTAGTGAGGACTTAAGTCCTTATCCTGAATTTGCGGAATAAATTCCTTACTACAAACCTAATTTCTCAATGGCAATTAACCAAATATCAGATGAGAGGGAAGAATCGAGAAACAACCAGGAATATTCAGTGATTGAAATTGCTTTTAGGCAAAGCAAACGCACTACGGAAACCTCAGAAATATTGGGCGGTGGAAATCGCCCGTAGGCGATCGCCCCCAATAGTGCGATCCACAGGTCCACTCGCAAGCCAAACCCTGCAACTAGCTTCGCAGCAGAGGCAAAAACATCGCCGTCATCACAAAAGCAAGCGCGCCCGAGAGCAATCCCAGCGCCAACAGGTTTCGCACTAAAAAAACTGCTTTCACAACAGGCAAAATTAAAACATTAAAAATTCCCAAAGCAGCAGAAATTAATGCTTTCGAGGTGCTATAAATTCCTACACCGGCAGTTGAGAAATTATCAGCCAACTGCTGCCCGTAACCAGCCAAACAATCAAAAAATCGATGCTTCCACAGCGCCGCTACCTCATTCACAGTTGAGCCATCATAAAAAATTCATATTTAACAGGTAAATTAATCTAAAAATCCGGCTGATCCGTCTCCCAACAGGCAGAATTTATCTCTGTGACTAAAGAGTGAAAAGTTGGCAGGGCTATATCCTCAGATCCTGAGCCAAACAATCCGGATGGAAACCGTCTCTACCTGTTAATTCAATAAAAAGAGCAGATTAATTAATATGGCTGGCGATTTTTCTTTTAACTCTCAAGTCCGATTCGATAAAAACGGCTTGGACAATGCTGCACGCCAACGCAGCCGATCGTTCCAAGTGATGGTTTTTATGCTGATAGTCACTACCATGGTGGCGATGCCGATGTTTCGTTTAGCCGAATTGCAACTCGTACAGGGAGCCTACAACCGCCAGCGGGCGGAAAACAACCGCATTCGCCCTGTTTCAGTCGCCGCGACTCGCGGTCAACTTTTAGATCGCAACGGCAAAATTTTTGCAGCCAACCGCGTATCGCGATCGGTGTATTTGTGGCCAAAAGAGCGATCGCCCCAAGAGTGGCAAGAAGTCGCTGCAACACTTGACCCCATCGTCAAACTTCCCGCGGCCGAAATCATCAAAAAAATCGATGGAGCCGGCTACAAATCAGCCTTACCAGTGCGCCTCAGCAAAGATATCGATGTCGGTACTTTCGTCGCTTTGGGAGAACAAGCTAATGCTTTGCGCGGAGTAGAAATTCGTGCTGAATCGAGCCGAGACAATCCCAACCAGCAATTAGGAGCTCACGTTTTAGGATACGTCGGTGAAGCTAGTTTAGATCAATTAAAAGCTAACCCTGCATATCCGATGGGCATGATCGTCGGTCAAATGGGAGTTGAAAAATTAGCTAATTCAACTTTAGAAGGCGTTTGGGGAAACCGTTTGATCGAGGTGAATGCTAAGGGCGAGGAAATCCAGGATTTAGGTGTAAAAGACCCTATTCCCGGCAAACCCGTGCAGCTAACTTTAGATTTAGATATGCAGAAAACTGCGGAAAAAGCTTTGGGCGATCGCCTCGGTGCCGTGGTGGCGATCGACGTGAAAACCGGAGCGCTTTTAACAATGGGTAGTTGGCCGACATTTGACCCCAATATTTTCACCCGCAAAGTGACTCAAAAAGAATGGGATCGACTGCAAGGGCCAGAAAAACCCTTTTTAAATCGCGCAGTTCAAGGTTATCCAGTCGGTAGCACATTTAAAATTGTCACCTCTGTAGCCGGGATGGAATCGGGCAAGTTTGCTCCGGACTCCATTTTAGAATCATCTTCTTCAATTACGATCGGCGGAATTTCTTTCAACGAACACGGTGCGGGTAAAGGCGTTATCGGTTTCCGCGATGCTTTAGCCTACAGCAGCAATACATTTTTCTATCAAGTAGGCATGGCTGCCGGCCCCGAACAAATGTCGAAATGGGCGTCTAAAATGGGCATTGGCGGCACGATTAATTTAGACCTTTTGGGGATTGACGGCGCCAATCACGGTCAAGTGCCCACGCCAGCCGAGAAAAAGAAAATGTACAAGGAAGATTGGTATGTTGGGGATACGGTAACAATGGCGATCGGTCAAGGGTTGGTACTTTGTACTCCCCTAGAATTAGCAGTTATGGTATCAACAATTGCTAACGGCGGTTCGCGAGTGCAGCCGCATTTGTTGGCATCTCAAACCAATACACCGCTCACCAAAAAAATCCCCACAGGTATTAAACCTTCTACTTTAAAGGTCATTAAAGAAGGATTGATTGACGTGGTGAAAAAAGGTACAGGCCGCGGTCTGAATGACGGTACGATTCCTCTAAGTGCTGGTAAAACTGGGACGGTGGAAATGCCCGGTCACGCTGACAATTCGATGTACGTGGGTTTTGCTCCCGCTGACAAGCCGGAAATTGCGATCGCAGTCATAGTCGAAGGCGGCGGATTTGGCGCTGTGTCGGCCGCACCAATTGCTCACGAGGTATTTAAAACCTATTTCCAAAAGCAAGGCTTTAAACCAACCAATAAGCCTTTCTAGTCATGAGTTACATTATCTCCTGTGAATGACCCATCGTAATAAAAAAGGTTCGTAGTGAGGACTTTAGTCCTTCTTGATGCGGACTAAAGTCCTCACTACAAACCAATATTATGATTGTCTTTAGATGGCACATGATATTAATTATTAACTGTTGACTGTTAATATTTTGTGATTTAGGGTGCGCGGGCGCACCTTTTTGCTGTAAGTACACTCAAAAGTTTTCCCCTACCAATCGCCTGACTTCCAAACTCGATAAATTCATCATTTGCGCCACCTGTTCCGGATTCATCCCAGAATTTAAAAGTTGAGTTACGAGCGATCGCAAAGCTAACCCCGCCGCCAGTCGCGCTTGCTGTTCTTCCTTGTGAGTCTTCAAGGAATTCAAAGGGTTGGATATGCAATAATTTGACGGAGGCAACCTTCTAGGGAGCTATGTTACATAGTATTTATTTGGAAAAAGCCAAGTTGACTCTAACTGACTTCCGGGAAGCCGACTTCGAGGTGAAAGACGATCGTGTTTTCGGGGGCGACTTCCGAGATTGCCATTTTGACGAAACCCTGATGCCCGATCGCAGCGTGCGGAACAATAGCTAAAGTAAATTAATAGACTTCCCTGATGGGAAGTCTATTGCAGCGATCAGGTGAGTTATGCTGGAAGGATAGCCGTCACTTCCTTGAGCTTTTTCTTCGCAGCAGAATTGGGGATATTAGAAAGAAAATCGTACTGACTGTGTTTCGATGTTCGCTTCTGCCGAATCTGTGATGTCATGAGTTTACAAAAATTTGCTCCAGAAGTAAGCCTTTTCTGGTTTTTAAGCATTAAGCTATTTTAGTAATATCAACATTTTTATTATCCTCAAAAAATTCGAGGAATAAAGTCATGAACGAAGAAGAACGAGAAGCAGAATTGATCAGAATATACAACAGTAGAAAACACTTGTGGCTTGAAGAAGTGATCAGGCGCTATGACGCAGGGGAGAGAGACTTTTCTCTGGTTAAAGTGAAATTGAGCAACGAGCAGTCTAAGGAGCGCTACTTAAGTGGAGTGAACTTGAGTGGAGCTAACTTCAAGGAAAGTGACTTACGATCCCTGGTTTTTTACGGACAAGGAATCAATTTTAGTGGCTCAGATTTGAGCGACCTCGACTTGGCCTACGCACATTTTGAAGATGCGGATTTGACTGGGGCTAACCTGAGCGAAGCTTGTCTGTGGCGAGCTAACTTTGACAGAGCGGATTTGACTGGGGCGAATTTGACTCAAACCGATTTGCAGGAGACTAAGTTTTACGACGCGAATTTGAGTAGAGCAAACTTAAGTGGAGCCGAGATGATTGAGACAAGTTTTGGTGATGCTAACTTAACCGATAGTGATTTTAGGAATGCTAAGTTTAAAAATAGAGTTAGTTTTTATCGAGCTGACTTGACGAGAACTAACTTTTTTGGTACCGAGTTGGATCTGGATGAAATTAGAGGTAACAAATCTGACATGGCTATTTTTACAGACGCTTACTTTAAAGACACCATCATGCCTGATGGCACTATTTGGAACAGTGTAATCCCGGAGTAGAATAGCTTTTTCTAAGGTGGTATTGTTAAGAGTGTAAACCGATAGAGGTAGAAAGTTATGGACAAAGAAGAATTGCTCATCCGCTATGCCGATGGCGAGAGAGATTTCTCTGGAATGAGCTTAGTCGATGCCAATCTAGCAAACATCAACTTGAGTGGCATCGATTTCAGTGGTGCTGATTTGAAGGGTGCTAATTTCCGAGAAACTAATCTCAGCGGAGCCCATCTAGCTCAAGCTAACCTCAGCACTGCTAATCTCAGTCGCGCTATTTTAAGTAATGCTTGTTTAGAAGAAGCTGACCTCAGTGATGCTGACTTATCACAGGTTGACTTGGAAGGGGCTAATCTGGGTCGCGCTAATTTGTGGGGAGCTGATTTCAGTGATGTTCAGTTGATTGATGCTAATTGTACCTCGGCAAATTTTAGCATGACATTCTTGGTTGACGCGAATATTGAAGGTGCTAACTTTCAGGGAGCGCAGATAGATACCGCTATTTTTAAAATGGAAAAGATGCTGTTTACAGATATCATCAATCGATATTCGGCTGGGGAGAGAAATTTCAGCGGCTTGATGGTAGAGCGTTATGATTTTCTGGAAGGTAAGTATTGGGAACTCGAAGAATTCAAAGGGTTGGATTTGAGCGATATTATTTTGCGTAACAGTAACATCCTAGCTATCAGACACTACATGAATGGAGTGATTTTGCGGGGGGCTGACTTGACTAGGGTTGATTTGTATAAAAGCAATTTTGAAGGAGCAGATTTGAGCAATGCTATTTTGCGCGAAACCAGTTTCTTCCAATCAGTTTTTGACCATGCCAATTTAAGCGGAGCTGACTTGACGAGAGCTGGGTTCTCTGACGATAGTTTTTTCTATACCGATTTCAGTAGAGCCAAATTGAATAAGGCAGGAATCGTCAATCTCGGCTTTATCTGTAATAATTTCACGGAGGCAACTTTCAAGGGAGCTATGTTGCACAGTGTTTATTTTCACAAAGCCAAGTTGACCAGAACTGACTTCCGTGAAGCCGACTTTGGGGTGAAACATGATCGTGTTTGCGGGGGCGACTTCCGAGATTGCCATTTTGAGGAAACCCTGATGCCCGATGGTAGCGTGCGGAACAATAGCTAAAATAAATTAATAGACTTCCCATCAGGGAAGTCTATTGCAGCGATCAGGTGAGTTATGCTGGAAGGATAGCCGTCACTTCCTTGAGCTTTTTCTTCCCAGCAGAATTGGGGATATTAGACAGAAAATCGTACTGACTGTCTTTCGGTAAATCTTTGTTAAGTCTGGCTTCCAATGCTTCTATCGTGATGGTAAATGCTTGATCCTTCCACGCTCGATTTTTGATTGTTGGCCCACGCTGACCATCTGGATAGTTAATGGGCTGTTGGTAGTTGAGCAACTCTTTAATGCTGTAAGAATTGTTAGGTACCCACCAGGCAAAATGGATGTCGGGATACTCAGATTTGTTCTGGGGTGAAAAGCCTAATACTATCTTCCAAAGTGCATCCGGTACTTGAATTCTTGTGGGATTTGTGGTATCTGTTGCTGGCTTAAAACTGGCAAATTGATTTGGGTTAGCATCTCCCCTTTGAATTGGGGTAACTCCGATCACATTTTCATTGGCAGGTAGAGGCCCATAGGTTACTTTTCCGCCGCCCTGACCAGAACCCCCTGCAAAGAGGACGAACCG
Organism: Microcoleus sp. bin38.metabat.b11b12b14.051; assembly: GCF_013299165.1. Taxonomy (NCBI): domain Bacteria; kingdom Bacillati; phylum Cyanobacteriota; class Cyanophyceae; order Oscillatoriales; family Microcoleaceae; genus Microcoleus; species Microcoleus sp. bin38.metabat.b11b12b14.051. The sequence continues at coordinate 16,555 of NZ_JAAFKD010000014.1, read as the reverse complement.
ATAACCTTTTTTTGCGCGTTCCTGAAGTTCTCCTTCTTGAGTTGCCCAAACCCCTGAGTTTTGCTTGGTATCTTGAGGAATAATATTTGTGGTCAAAAACGTGGCTAGGTTATCCTTAATGCTTCTTTGGCGATCTGCTGAAGGAGTCAAGTGACCGCGAGCGGAACGGAAGAAAGCTTTCTTTCCCCAGAAAAACCGATCATATTCCTCCTTAGTGTATTTTTCCGCAATCTGAGAATCAAAATCGTAATCACCATCCTGAACCTTGTAGAAATTTGATGTAGGCAATTGAGGATCTTCCGCGAATTTTTCTGCTGCTCTGCCTGCTTTACCATCTAGCCAACCTTTGTCAAGTACCCAGCCAACCCAGTTCGGTGTATTTTTGTCAGCATTGTACGAAACAGTATATTGAGGCTTCTCTACCAAGTAGTTACTTTGATAGGTGTTATTCAGAGCGGTTCTAGCATTATTAGGATTGCCAAACCTCAGCGATTCGCTGCGGAAAAAGACATTATCTAGATAGACGGGAATAGATGCTTCGCTCTTAAATTCAAGAGTTGCCGGCTGACCGCGCAGTCTTTCTGGTACGTCAATATAGAAAGATTCAAAGCCCTTGATGCCGTAATCTACTTTGAATTTATCTGCTAGGTAACTAGCAGGAGCTTTGCTAGGCTCACCCGTCGTTTGATTTTGAGCTCTTTGAAGAGTTATTGTTTGAGAAAATGCTTGAAGTGAGGTATCTAATGGTCGAATAGTGACATCCAGCGTGCCTTTAGGGTTGTCAGTAGGTTTATTGGAAATCCCTGGTGCGTGCAGATCAAATCGAAGAGCGCCCCAATCGGGTACCACAAACCGATTGTGAACAATTTCCTTCACCTTGCTGGTTTCTAACTTAAAGGCATAGTTTGGTTGGCTGTTCCCTTGGATAAGTTTTACGTCTTCCAAACTTTGAACCAAATCAATATTTGCGGATTGACCGTTGTGGAACGACCATCCAGGTAGACCCTTAGACAAAGGAGTTCGAGTTACTCCCGAAGGATCGAAAACAGCATCAAAATTCCCATTAAACAAAGTAGGAACCGCCGCGTCTCCTCGCATCCTGGCATCATAAGTATTGTCAAAATCTAGCGGGATACGCTCTACATTTGTTTTAGGGCGCGAACTGTAACCGCCACCCAGAGCCGAATAAAACCAGCCCGTACCAATCCCTTCCCAAGGAGCAGCATCTGCACCGTGTTGGAATTTGCTTTCCGGCGTATACCAAGGGCTAACGCGAGCCGGGCCTGTCACAACACTATTGTTAAATGAAAAGTCTTTATCGAACAACCGTTCCCGATATCCATCACCTCGCCGACGAAATACAGGATTAACTTCTAAGTTTTCATTGGACGGAAAGTTAGTTGGAAGCAAGTCGGATGTTCCTCCGTACCAACTCACGACACGTCCGTGTACATCTCCCGGTCTAATCAGAGGATCTGTCGTAAACCCAGCACGGCTGTTATTGTAACCTGGGTTATTTTTATTAGTTCCCAGCAAAGCGGACAAATCTGGTTTTCCTAACAGCGGAGCATTAGGATTCGGATTATCTGACCTCCAACCTTCTCGCGGAAACTTAACTCCTGGAGCTGTTTTTCCATCCTCAGTAGAGGGTAGATTCGGAATATCGCGACCGGCCGGCGTCAATGTACTGCCCGATAAAGTCGGGACTGTCTGATAGTAATTGTCGGCAAAAGTAACATTTTTCCACACCTGAACTTTCGGTTCACGGAAATCGCCGAAATTTTTGGTCACCACATTTAGCGACGGTTGGTTGAAATCATGGGGGTCTAAAGTTGTCATCTGAAGGTCGCGAGTATCATTTTTTCGCGATCCGCCAGCATTAGGAAAATAAGTACCCAAACGCTGAATAATTTCGCTGTTAACAACCGTACCCCGACTGAAACCAACAAAGTGCAACGGTGAATTTAAAACTGGGCCTTGTTTGTCAGTAGGAGTGTTCGTTTTATTCTTCAGCATTCCATCCAACAGCACGAGGGAAGTAAAGAAAGCATCTGCTGCCCCCTCTGTAAAGCCTGAATCAGGAACTGCCGACTCATTATTTTCTGACCAGTTATTTAGCAGGACTAATGGTTGTTTTTTCGCCAGGTATGGAGCTATATAACTTCCTAGCTTAGTGAGATAGTTTGGGTCGGTTTTGGGAGTCAAACCTGCTTGGAAGTCTGGGGCTACTGCACCATATTTGTTGATAGGAACCCAGTAACCAGTAGGCAAGTCGTACTTCATCATCAAACCGCCACCGTCGATACCTGCATTGGCAATGCTATTACCCATTTGGTAAAACTCTGAAGGAATTCCCGGCTCATTAAAAAGTGGAGGTTTAAAGCCGTGAGTCAGCACGGTGACGCTGCTGAAGGTATTGTCACCGTTGAGGGCTGGCGGTAGTGGCGTCCAGAAATTACCAAACTCCTCGTTGCGTTTTCCTTGTTTATTCCAAGCTTCAACAGCCCAATTATAATTCTGACCCGCAGTCAATTTGAGACTGGGAGGAAGCGTAAAACTGGTATTTGTTCCCGGAGTAAATGTTTTACCGCCATCGAAAGTCCACTTGCCGATATTGGTGCTATCTTTCTGCCAAGTCGCAGTTAAAATCCGGTTGGGATTGAAATCGTTTTCTTGACCGTGGTAAAAAGATGTGTTCCAAGGTTTTGTCAGTAAACCTAACTGCTGCGGTTTGCTCAACCCTTGATCGTAGAGAAATTTGTTACCGTTAGGGTCGGGTAAATCTACTACTTTATCCCACGGCAACAGTCCCTCGCCTTCGTCAAATACGCTGACGAAAAGATTAACCTCTGTAATGTCCTGATTCGGTGGACTGTCAAAACTCCATTGGAACTTTGGGTTAAGGGGATTTTCTGAATTTTTGCTAGTACCTATCGGCTCTTTCAAATCCAGCCAATCCAGCGGTGTCGCCGCCAAACCGCGAGGGTTAGTCACAGAAATGGGAGCTTTCTTACTTCCCGGCGGCACGCCGTAAGTATATTGGTTGTTCGCGTCGGTGAGAATCTGAAAATCAGCAGCAATACTAACTGCTGGATTAATATTGTCAATTGGTATTGTTGAAAAGTCAGCAACCGTAGCAGTTCGTGCCGTAGCGCTATTAAACAATGGCAAGCCAACACCCCGACCTTTATTATCTACTCGGTATTGACTGGGGTTGGTCAGCGTTTTGACAAATTCCGCCACATCAAAAACATAAACTTTGCCGCCAGCACCGCTTAAATTCGGATAGGAAGCGTAAAGGTATTTGCTATCACTTGACAGCGCTAAGTCGGTAGCGAATCCATTGGGAATTGGTCGAGTTGCTGCCACTAATTGTGGATTTGTTAGCGGGTCTTTGATAATCCCGATGTTGCTGCCGGCTCGCGGGTCTCCATCTACGCTGGGTAGTTCTTGACCGAAAAATTTCGTGTCGGCATTGCGGCCGACAACAAAGGCATAACTGGCATCTGGCAGTACCGTTACTGCGACTCCCTCATTCACATCAAAGTAATCTAAATCGGAACCCAGCCCTAAATTTGTATATCGGGTGGTAGCAGCAAAGCTCAGCGGGTCATTATTAGTAATGTTGAGTACCCCAAATTCTTTGCTATCTTTGCCGCTGTTGGTGAAGGTCATGGCTAGCGGATTGACGGTGCTGGCTATTCCTTCTAGCCCTTCATCTGCTGTGATACTTCCGATTAATTGATTCCACTTTTTAGGATTTGCACCGGGGCTGATTGGTCGGTCTTTGGGGTCAATATTAACGGCGTAAATCTTGCTGTTCGCGCCGTTTGGTGCGGTAACAAATAGCTTTTTGCCGTCGCTGCTAATGGCTATTTGTCGCAAACCGCTTGGGGCTGTTCCGACTGGGATGGTTTGGGTGACTTGGTGATAGGTTGGTGAAAATGGGTTGATGTCGAGAACGTAGATGGAGTTGCTGCCGGTTTTTCCGTCGGCGATGTAGGCGTATTCGTCGCGGGGGTCTATGACTATCGATCGACCTTCTGCACCACTCGGCAAATTTATCGGGTTAATACCAGCGGTATTTGGCTGAGTGTCTATCTGTTGCCGCGTCATTGGATCGACCACAGCAACGCGCCCAGAACGATCCATGACTACGTAAGCACGGCTACCGTCACTGGTTACAGTTAGTTCTCGCGGGCGATCGACTATATCATCCGTGCCTACAGAAGTGCTACCAATCGACAAGTCCTGGCTATTAGTAGCTGTGACGACTGATTTGGGATTTGCACCGTTAATAATTGCAACTTTATCTGCTGTCCACTGCGCGGCAAAGATGTATTGTGTATCGTTTTCAATTCGGTAAGGAGTGCTATCGTATTTGACTTCCTTGGGTACTTCTGAGGGCTTTGGGCTGACTTTTTCATTTTGCTTCCGGCTGATGACGATGCGCGATTCACCTAACGGTACGGTGTTGGGAACAAGAACGGCGATTTCAAATTGATTGTTTGCTAATTTGCGACTTTTGTCTGTCAAAACTGTTGCTTCGTAAGCTTGTTTGCCGACGATAAATTTGACTGTTAAGTCGCTGAATCGACTGCCTAGCGGGTCGCCAAAGTTATCTACTAATACATTGGTAGCCGTGATGAAGAGAACGGGTTGATTGTTGGGAAAGGGTTGATTGTTGCTGTCTGTAAACTTAAGTTCGGCGTTTTGGATGATGGGAGGTTTCTTGGGATTTGAAGCTAATGTGTGGATTCGGACTCGATCGAGTTTTTAGTGCTTGATTTTTATTGAGTTGCAAAGCTTTTATGAAAAGTTAAGAATAATGTTGCCGTATTTTTGGCAGCCAGTCAATCACGGGAATTACTGATATTTTCAGTCGGGTACTGGAAAACTGGCAGTGTCCGCAACAACTTAATAGCAGCGAATATGTGAAGGTTGCTGCGCTTGTTAGTTTGTTTTACTGATAAATTGTGATTGAATTGTTAAAAATTTACAGATTCTTTATCAAAGTAATGTACGTTTCTCAGCAAAAATACTTAGATTGTTGTAGGCTCGTATTTCAAGCCTGCTCAAATTTACTGCCTTGAAATTACGGAACAACGTTGTTCGTTTATTCATAATAGATCAAAGAATTAGCTGACACGTAAACATCTGAACGCTCTTGAAAGTAAAGGTTGAGAGCTTCAATGCCGTAAGCCATATAATCGCGCGTGATGTCACTTTCAGCGATCGGCTCTCCGTCGCTGCTGGGATATTTAATTTCTACTTGTTCGATTTGAGTTAAAATTGTCATTTTTCAATTTCCCTCAATGTTAATTAATATCATGTCCGGCAAAAAAGCGTTTTAAGGTTTGATCGTTCGGACTTCAGTCCTGAGGATATTATGAGGACTGAAGTCCGAACGATCAAACCTATTTAAGCCCTCTACAGAATTATGTCCTGCATCCTGGACTTTCAGACTGGTCTGACTCTTTACAAATACAGACCCATTTAAACTTTGTTAATCCCTCTCTCCAAAATAATCATCTCCGAACCAACAACCGGACTTCTAGCTATTAACTTCCCTTCCAAATTGGCAATTTGTAATTTGCTGAAATCGAGGGAGTTAGCCTCTTTCCACATTTGACTGGCGAGCTGATTTTGCTCTACATCGCTGAGTTTGTACCAATCTTCAGCGACTTGGACAGTCAAAAGACCGATCGAGAAATCAGCTTGCACAGACTTGACTAAACCGCCGCCCAGGCGATTTGTGATGTCAGCAACTTGATTTTGAATCGCAGCAATCAGAGACTGTTCCGGCGTCAGCGGCGGCGGCGGGATAATTTCTACAGGTTCCGGTTTTTTCGGCGCCGCTAAATCGGGCAAGTTACTTTTAAAATTAGCGGGTATAGGCTGAGAATTTGCGATCGCCTCTGGGGATTTCGCTGTTGGCGACGCCACAAAATCGCCAAAGGTTGGGAATAGCTGTGCTGCTGGGATAGGCACTTTTGCCACTTTCTGGGGCGGTTTTGCCGAGAAACTGTTGAAAGTTAAACCGACTGTAACGATGAGAATTGCAGCTAATCCCGCGTTTAAAATTGGATCGGAGAGCTTGGCGTTTGCAGATGCCGGTAAGAGCGATCGCACTAAGCGCACAATACTTTGCCAAAGTACGCCTACTTTCTGTAAAAAACTGTCGCCCGTCGGTTTTGATACAGACTTGCGATCGAATTTTACCGAAACTTTGGGCGGGGGAACGCTGTTAACTTCCGCAGCAACCGCTGGAGGAGGAGTTGTTGCTGAGTCAGAAGCCGTGGGCGCGATCGGCTTTTGGGCCTGCAACGGGGGTGCTGCTGGTGATTTTTTCGGGCTTTTTCCCAAATTCCCGATCGAGGCCATCAAAGCTTTGATTTTCTGATTTGTGGGAACAGTGCTGCTGGCCTTTTGAGCTGGGCTGCGAGTCGCAGCCGACTTGCTTCGCGAGTCTACCTCCGGTGTCGGAGATGCAGATGCTTGTGGAGTTGGTTGGTTTAGTGGTTCTTCTGACATTTTCTCTGCCTTGGAGCGTTACAAATATATATCTAAACCCGATAAATTTTAGCTGAGTCATCTCAGCCTTAATTTATCATTTCATTAGTTGTAACTGAGTCAAAATGAGTATCAAACGCCGTCACTTTCTAATTTTAGGCAGTCTGAGCAGCTTAGGTTTTGCCGGAGTCTGGAAAATGCTTCAGCTTCGGACTTCTTGGGGTACAGATGCCAATGCTGCTGTGCCTTCTAATTTTGAGGCCCCAAGGGCGATCGTTCCATTGCCGGCCTCACAGCCTATTCTACGCTTTATTTCGGTGGCCGACACCGGCACCGGGGCTGAAGGTCAGTATGCTGTAGCTGGGGCGATGGCGCAATATCACCGCGAAAATCCTTTTAATGTAGCTGTTCTCGCCGGTGATAATATCTACAATAACGGCGAATTTGAAAAAATTAATGCTGTTTTCGAGCAGCCTTATCAGCCGCTATTGCAGCAAAACGTTAAATTTTATGCTTGTTTGGGAAATCACGACATCCGCACGGCTAACGGCGACCCGCAAGTTAAATATGCGGGTTTTAATATGCAAGGTCGCTACTATACTTTTCGGCGCGATCCGGTACAGTTTTTTGCTTTAGATACCAATGATAATGCGGATTGGAAAAATCAGCTTGTTTGGCTGGAGAAAGAATTGAGTCAAAGCACTGCACCGTGGAAAGTCGTGTTCGGCCACCACCCGATTTATTCCTCTGGCGTGTACGGCTCCAATCAATCTTTTATTAAGACTTTTACGCCTTTGTTTCAAAAGTACGGCGTGCAGCTTTATATCAACGGACACGAGCACAGTTACGAACGCACTCGCTCGATTGACGGTACGACTTATTTGATTTGCGGTGCTGGCGCGGGCACTCGTCCGGTGGGACGTTCTGAGTGGACGGAGTTTTCTGCTAGCCGCCTGAGTTTTGCGACGTTTGATGTCTATGAAGACCGAATGTTTGTCAGTTCTATCGGTACTGACAAGCAGGTTTTTGACCGCGGAGCGATCGCAGTGCGATCGGCTTAATTCAGATTATTTTCAGGAGCCAACAATATGAATAGGGGTTGTAGAGCCAATAAAACTGGTTTTGTTTTAGAAGCAACTGTAGAAGGTACCTTGAGAGGTCACGGATATCTCGAAATCTGTCCCGAGTTGCCGAAAAAGCGCAAGCTAGATTGGCTCTTGCTCTCCACGGCAAATCCCAAGCGCTATGCTAAACAAGTTTATATCGGGTCTAGCATTTATGAAACTGAAATAAATGTGGATTTTTATATTGTTGGTTCGGCTTTGTCTCCTCTCGGTCTCATTGTTGAGTGCAAGTGGCAAGAAGATAAAGGTTCCGTTGATGAGAAGTATCCTTATCTCAATTTAAATATCAAAAGTTGCTACCGGGTTCCCACTATTGTGATCGTGGGCGGCAACGGTATGAGGCAAGGTTCGATCGACTGGTTTAAAAAACAAATTCCCGACAATCAAAATTTGTTGGGAGTTCACAAGCTCGAAGCTTTTATTACTTGGGCTAACAAACATCTTTAATTCAGTTAACAGTGGGCAGTTTATAGTTGACAGTTGGTAGAAGAGCCATCCGAGCGCAGTCTTTGGGTTTACAGCTACCTCTCTCTAAAAGTCCGAGGATTGAAACAGTGAATAATTTTGGTTTATTTCCCCCTAGAAGCAGGAGGCTTTAAACCCATTCTTCTTGGCAAGCAAACATTCTCCATCGAGATTTGTCTGTCACCGATCGCGATCGCCCTTTCCAGCTTCCCTACAGTTGCATTTTTTGGGCGCAACTGCTATTATTCGCAGCAGCGCGACATTCGGCTATTTTTATATTTTTGAATTAAAAAAAATCGCCTTTTTTTTTCGGCTTGACTGCTTGACTTCGAGTGTTTTTGGAAGTATAATTTGATAATGGAAATATTGGAGAAATTAAAATTTAAGTTACCACTTCCATTATCTAAAATATACCCCAAAAGTCCAGAAAAATCAATAGGTAATAGTTCCTTTTTTTCTAGCGAATTTAGCAAACCAGTTGCTTGACTTCGAGTGTTTTTGGAAGTATAATTTGATAATGGAAATATTGGAGAAATTAAAATTTAAGTTACCACTTCCATTATCTAAAATATACCCCAAAAGTCCAGAAAAATCAATAGGTAATAGTTCCTTTTTTTCTAGCGAATTTAGCAAACCAGTTGCTTGACTTCGAGTGTTTTTGGAAGTATAATTTGATAATGGAAATATTGGAGAAATTAAAATTTAAGTTACCACTTCCATTATCTAAAATATACCCCAAAAGTCCAGAAAAATCAATAGGTAATAGTTCCTTTTTTTCTAGCGAATTTAGCAAACCAGTTGCTTGACTCTGAGAGTTTTTGGAAGTATAATTTAATAATGGAAATATTGGAAAAATTAAAATTTAAGTTACCACTTCCATTATCTAAAATATACCCCAAAAGTCCAGAAAAATCAATAGGTAATAGTTCCTTTTTTTCTAGCAAATTTAACAAACCAGTTTCTGCGAGTTTCCCGTTGAGTCACTACAAATAAACCCAGAAACCGGATTTCTCAGGTCAGGGCTTGCCCGTACAAATATATGTATTTACCAAATTTCCGGAAGTGTTTATTCAAAATGAACATATTAATAATTCCTTGACTTGGCCGCGCTGGCAACTTTTAGAGTTAATTCCCCTAGATGCTGATATTTCAATTAGTTTGGGGCGCCGCTCTCTTGTAAAAGCTTGAGGATCGCTGTAGATTTCTTTGATGAAGTCGCAGTTAGAATTAGATAGCATAACTTTGACGCCACGTTCTGCAAGTTCTGCAAAAACGTCTCTGAGTTTGAGCTGTTCGGATTCTTTAAAATTATCCCGGCTGTAAGCGGTGAAGTTACTTGTGGCACTAATCGGATAGTAGGGCGGGTCAAAGTAAACTAAGTCTTCGCTGCTGGTAGCAAAATCCAAAATTTGATCGAATTTCCTGACTTCAATTTGAGCGGGCGCGAGTAAAGAGGAGACCGATCGCAATAAATCTGCTTGACAAATGTTAGGATTTTTGTATCTGCCCATCGGCACATTAAATTGACCTTTGGAGTTTTCTCTGTAGAGGCCGTTGTAACAAGTTTTATTAAGGTAAATCAGGCGAGCGGCTCTTTCTGTGTCTGTGTTGTAGGAGCGCGATCGCACGGAGTAATAATAATCAAGATTGTCCTTGGTGTGTTCGCAGGCGTGCTCCAACAACAGCTCAATTAGCTCCTCTACTCGATCCCTGACACAGCAATAGGCATTAATTAACTCAGGATTAACATCTGTTAACACAACTTGCAAAGAAGGGTGCTGTTGTGCTAAGTAAAAAAATACAGCTCCGCCGCCCACAAAAGGCTCGTAGTAATTTTTGAACTTTTCAGGAAAATAAGGTTGATATTGTCCAATCAACCTAGTTTTGCCTCCAGCCCATTTCAGAAATGGACGCGGCAAGACGAAAGAAGGTGCGCCAGCAGACATTTATCTAGAGATAACAGCCATATAATATTTATCACAACTAGAACTCAATAGAAATACTTGTAAAGTTTTCTACCGGATGTCGCGTCCGGGGATTAAACAGACAGTGTTGGAGCGATCGACCAAAAGTTTTCGTTAGAATTATATATGTCAGCATCGCCCGTAAAAATGCCCGATCGCTCGATCGGCTCCTTTAGCTCCGGCTGTGCCAAAATTGTCTAACTCGCTCACAAGTGTTACAAGTCAAAGATCGAGCTGTAACACTTTACCCCACCTGTGCTCATGCAAGATTTCATTAATAACGTCTCTCGCTACCCCCGCTTTTTCATTACGATTTGTCTGGGGATTTTCTTTTTCCTGTTCGAGCGACTCCAGCCCCTGCTCACTCGACCGGCAACTGCGATCGCCCTGATTACTTCGATTGTAGCGACTTTCGTGTTTCTAACTTTTACACTGCGCGCTATGTTAGGTCTGAGTCCGGTTTAAAGGCAAAGTTTCTGTCTCAAAAACTTTGCCAACTCTAACAAGCTCCTTCGCACAGACAAGCTCGATCGAGAGTTTGGGGAAGTTGCCAATTTTGAATGAAAGGTTGAAACACCAACTCCCGAACTAACAGCGAACTCTTGCCGTGCGATCGCACGCTTAGCAATCGTCGCTGCGATAGATTGGAAGAGGAACCTCGCTGGCGGCGTTAGGCCAGCGCTCCTCAACCTTGGTGCTAGCAAACATTACCTCCCGTGCACTCCAAGCATTTGGGGCGATCGAAATTCACCGGGGAAATACTGCACCTCTGTTTCCCCCATTCTCAGTTAAACCTAAGGAAGCGGCACACCCCGCCCCGCTTTCCTCTCCCGTTAACCTGACGGTATCACGAGAGTTTCTAGCGGACAAGACAGGTCAGTAACTCAGCCCTTTAGGGACTGAGCTTGTAAGAGAAATCGAGCAAGCTGTACTAACCAGACCCCTCGATCGCGAGGAGCCGTTATTTAGGTCACGACACCGAAGAATGCGACGCCAGTTTTTCGCTCTGTCATCTGCAATTAAACAGTTTTAAAGTCACTGAAACAGTGTTGCAGGTCTAACAAGCCTTTATAACCAGGTCGAGGCCAACATTACCCCGCAAGGGAGAAAGGAGACCACAATATCTCCATTGGATGGGCAACCATACCCTTCCAACCCCGCAAGGGGGTTCACGGGGACTAAAGTCCCCCGGGTCGTTTCCCTCTCGGGACTAAAGTCGCCGAGTTTCCCACTTACCGTATTTCTTTTTATGAAATTTGAACACATCTATCAATTCTTTCAAGACCCCCCTCCTGTTTATCTAAACAAGGAACTGGCAGTGTGCTACATTCTCTCGGTGTTATTGCGCGGAGATTCCTACGGTACAGAACTCATCGGACAACTAGAGCGGGAATTCCCCATCTACCGACTTTCTGATACCGTCCTCTACAGCGCTCTGAAATTCCTCGAAGATGAAGCCGTAATCACCGGTTACTGGAAAAAAGTAGAAGGACGCGGCCGCCCCCGCCGGATGTATCAAATCCTGCCGGAGTGGCGCCACCAAGCTCAAGACCTGGCTCGTCTGTGGCACGACTATATCGGTCAGGGCAACGGCGGCTCTGGGCGTCGGCCCCGGGCCTTAGAAAGCGGTCACACGGGTTAGCTGGCGTTGGAATCCGATGCCTAAAACCTTGCAGATGCTGGCGCTACTAGCAAAGCGAATTGCCTTTCTTGTCTTCGCTTTGCTGACTCGCCACTAGCAGCGATGACAGCAGCGATCGCACAGCAAGAGGACTTACGCACGGTCACTTGAAAATTAGAGATGATGGGGAGATATGGGAATTGGGTGATGAGGAGAAAAACATCTTGCTACAAAGCTTTCTGCGAATTTTGTGAAAAAAGTGCCTGTGTAAGTCCTCGATCGCTTTCATCCGTAAAGTTATGTAAAGTAGGAGTAGACAATTTCACTTACACAAACTTCTACCGATGGATACTGCTGTTCTTCCTTCAACCTTTGTGTTGACGCTGCTGTTGGCTGTTGGCTTGTTTTTCTTCATCAAGGCCTCAGTCAAAGATCGCATCGAACAAGTCAAGCTTGCTTCAGAGAGCGCCCAAGAGTCACTGTTGACCCAGCTACAAGAGTATTTTGCTTCTAGGGCTTACCGAGTTGCAGCCGTCGATGCCCCCAACTATAAAGTCACCTTTGAGGGTTTTGTACGGCCGAGTTTGTTTTTAGCTATTTTTCTAACTTTGCTGAGTGCAGGTGGCACTCTGTGCTTGGGACTTGTTTTGGGAATGCTCGTGCCGCAGCAAGGTCAAATTTTCCTAGCTTTGGTACTGCTGTCCCCGCTGGCCGGAGTGTTTTATTGGAAACGAGCCGGACGATCCGAGCAAGTTTGCTTGAAACTCGAATCCGTCGCTGAGTCTGGAACCAAAACTAAGAGCTTGGTTACTGTGCGAGCTCACCGCGACGAACTCGCAGCTATGCAAGAAGCTTTAGATTTAAAACTTCTAGAAGATTAAAAGAGGAGTGCGGAACCTTTTTTGATATGCTAGATGCCAGACTGAGGCTTCGAGCAGACCAACCGATCGCTGAGGCTTCGATCGACAAAACATTCACGCGAAAATCGCGTTGAAGATTTGAGATTTATGCTACAGATGAATCTGGGAGCTTAAATTTGCGTCTAAAATTTCGGGTGGCTCGCGACTCCAGTCGGGGGCTGGCATTGGTTTTTGGGCGGGGTCAAAAAAAACATTATCCTGAGAGTGCCAATTGTGCCGAGCGCCCGCTATGGCGATCCTTGCTGTTGCGATGGCTCCTTATGCCCTAATTAAATCAGGACTTTTCGCGTAAATTTCAGTTGGCACTCTTGAGACAATGAAAACTCTCGCGAGTAGTGTTAAAAGAGTTATCAAACATTGCTGTCAATGTTTTTAACTAAACATTGCAGTTTATGCGCGACTGGCGGACACCACAGGAATTTTTTCTGATGTGGCTTCCAGCATCACCTTTAAGCTGGGAAACAAGAAATGGTTCTCTTCTACGTATTGGGCTCCGAATAAACCTTTTTCAGCCCAGAAGTATCTATCGGTGGTATGCTCGTTACGCTTTACTAACAGCAAAGCTGGGGGAGCAATGCCTTCAGCATGGATGAACTTGCGAGCCGCTGTTACGGGTTTATCTTCGCCGCTCTCGATGCTATATTGAGGCACACACTCTAAAATTCTGCGTCCTTCTTGTCGGCGGCGACTCTTGCGTTTGCGTCTCCTGGCCAATTTCTTTACCTCCTCTGTGAGCAGACAGTATGAGTAGACAGTATGAGCAGACAGGTTTTGACATACTCCCGAGCCTTAAAGACATGGGGATTCTGGATTCAAACAGCAAACGCAAGCACAGCTTGTCTGATATTGCCTAGCCCTCAGGTTGATGCCCCAACCTCTAAGATTTTTTTGGATGATAGAGTTGAGACCGGATTTTGACATCTCGCGAATCAACAATATATGATTCAATCATTAAAGCCGTCCCGATCGGACGGGGCTTTAGATCCAATTTTTAGGTAATCATAGCTACCAAATCCGAGGCCAGTATATCCCTTCTAGCTCAAAAGTTCAACTGTTTTTAATATATCGACATAATCTTAACATTGGCCCCGATCGACAAAAGTACAGCGGTTGTGGTATCGTAGCGCAAAAGTTTCGGGCAACAGCCCCCCAAGAGGGGAGCTGTGGGAGCCAATAACAGCGAGTTTGGGGCAAAAATTGCTAGTTGAAGCCCCCAAGCATTGAACTCCGGCCAGTATCAACCACAGGAAGACACCAAAAATCAAAAAGTCTCTAACCTGTAATCGGCGACAGATCAATTGTAATTTACTTAAAATTCCGTTAGAGATCTTAATGTGGCGCTCATGTTAATGCCAGCCAGTTCAGAATTTGTCAAGCTTTGCCGATCGCAAGTGGCGATCGCCGTTAGCTTGGGAGCGACATTCAGCGCCGTATACCTGACACAAGAGCTGGTATCCGGGAGCGAAGCAAAGTTGGTGCCGATCGCAGTTTATCCAGACACCTCAGTCACCGACGCCGAAAATCAGGAGTTGAGGCTGGAATCTGCTGCAAGCTCGACAGTCAAACAGGTGCCGCGGCTGGCGGAGCCGGCTGTGACTGTCGAAGAATCCACAGTGGGGACGATCGCGCCCGAGCCACTCCCGGGTTTTGAAAACCGGGACGATCGCTGCCAGGGCCCGGAGAACGTTTGGCAGCAGCGGAGGCAAATTGTGACGCCTCTGATACACGAGGGAGCTGTAATGGGTCTCCTGGTATGCGGCAGGCAAGACAGGGCTTGGAACGATCGCGAGGAGGCTCAGATGCAACAAATTGCTCGCACCTTGGCCCTGGCTTGCATTTTAGACCAGCGATCGCAGTGGATGCAGCAGGAATTGGGATCGGCGAGGCAAATCCAAGCTCAGGTTTACGACACGATGCACAATTTGCTGCACCAATTTAAAAGTCCGCTGACAGCGCTGCGAACTTTTGGCAAACTGTTAGCGCGACGGCTGGTACCCGAAGACAAAAACCGCAATGTGGCTTTTAGTATTGTCCGAGAGAGCGATCGGCTCTCTGAATTGCTCAGTCAGTTCGATCGCACCGTAGACACCGGCGAAGCAAATCTCAGATTCCCATCTGCGACTTCAGAAATAGCCACCTCCCACGGGGAATTAACCAGAGATTCTCCTCTGTCGCTGTCACCGGTGGCGAATTTGGACAAATCATGTTTTGTGGAATTAGTCTTAAAACCGCTGTTAGTTTCCGCCGAGGCGATCGCATCAGAAAACCACCTGTCATTAGTAGCCGACATACCGCCGGATTTGCCGCCAGTCTGGGCGAACGATCGAGCTTTGCGCGAAGTTTTGAGCAATTTAATTGACAATGCTTTGAAATATACTCCTCCAGGCGGTCAAATTTATATTACAGCAAGCTCTGAGAAAGCAGGGCGCCCGTCGCCTGCGGTAGCAGTAGCAGTCAGCGATACTGGCTCGGGAATTCCCCCTCAAGATTTAGAACATTTATTTGAGCGCCACTACCGGGGAGAAAAAGCGCAGACAGAAATTCCCGGTACAGGATTGGGTTTGGCGATCGCCCGCGATTTAGTCCGGCAAATGCAAGGAGAAATCCAAGTATTTTCCCCAGTAAATCCGGAATGGCTGCCACCTGCGGCAGCTTATTTATATCCTAGCGATCGCGGCACTACCTTTGTGGTTTTTCTACCAGTGAGATCATGTCCCGTAGATTGACCGCAATAAGTAACGTTTGTAGTGCGGACTTGAGTCCGCAACCTGAAAACGGACTCAAGTCCGCACTACAAACTATGATTATTATGCTAACCTACCGAACATGATATGAATAAGTAACAAAGTCTATTGCTTGGAAACAACTTTTATGAAGCATCTGCCTTTATTTGATAAACTTCCCAAGTTTGCGAGTTTTTTAGATTTGCTCCAAAAACACTTTTTTACTGTACCTTTTTTAGCTGTTTGCAACACGCTGACTCTCCTGCTTTTAGGCGGGCTGAGCCTTTATGCAAAACTCAAAAACCAGGGAGACGGAGTTGAACGTTTGTTTAGCGATCCTTTTAATTCCTGGTTCCCTTACGAAGGCATTCTCACCGGAGTTTCCGAAGTTCTCTGGTGCATTCCTGTCGCCATTTGTGCATTTACCTTCGGAGTGCTGCGCCAAAAAGAGCCGCGCAGTCGATCGGCAATATTCTTATTTTTTAGCGCTTTACTGCTGGCAGTCTTTTTCTTGGATGACAGGTTTCGGATGACTTTGATTCTTTCTCGGTTAGGAATTTCTACTAAATTAATTTATTTGTGTTATGGTAGTGCTGTTTTGCTTTACGGATTTAAGTTTTGGCGCTACATCAAAACCACTCCTTACTTGCCGTTAGTCGCAGCATTTTTATTATTCGCTATCTCGCGATTGGAGGATATTTTAAACTCCCGAAGTTTAGGAGTACACGCAATGTTAGAAGATGGTACTAAATTATTAGCTCTTTTGAATTTGGCTTTGTATTTTTGGCACGTGTGCGATCGAGAGGTGTGGCGACATTTGCAGCAGAATCAAGAACCTTAAGGAATCGAAGTCATATCGTGTCCAGATTAACCCCACGCGCGATCGTCGGGAGCTCGGGCTGCGGACTCGCATTCCGCACTACAAACCATTTTTTTTTACGGCGATCGACCCGAAACGATATCATTAGTTATTAGTCAGACGGAAAACTCAATAAATAAGCAGAGTCAGTAACTCAGGGCTTTAGCCACTGAGCTTGGATGATTACTCATTCAAGCTGATACTGACCAGACCACCTAGAGATAGGTAGCCGTTAGATAGTTGAGTTAGGTCGAGGGAGGCTATTAAGCCCCGCCCCTCCCAATTAGATCCGAACGTGCGACTTTCATCGCATTCGGCTCCCGATATTCTAGTCACGCGACTTGCTCATGTGGGTGTAATCGTGGC